>JAUHZL010000026.1 GCA_030425945.1 Alphaproteobacteria bacterium
GTTGACCAGCGACTTGGCGGCCATCGTCTTGGGCAGGAACCCGACCGCCCCGGCCGCGATGGCCGCGTTGGCGGTGTCGCGCGTGGCGGTGCCCGACATGATCCCGACGGGGATGCCGCCGCTGCAGGCCAGCGCGCGCGTCAGCCCGTCGAGCCCGCGCATCCCCGGCATCGAGAAGTCCAGCAGGACGAGGTCGTAGCGGGTGCCGGACTCGAGCCGCGCACAGGCGTCGTCGAGCGTGCCGCAGGTCTCGACCGTGATCTCCGCGCGGGCCTCGAGGTAGGCACCGACGGTTTCGAGAAACAGGTCGTGATCATCCGCCAACAGCACGTGCATCCGCATGTCTCCCGGAGTGGTGCCGCCCGGACCCGACGGTTCGGCGGGGGGGAACGGGCACGAGGGCTTCCCAGGTCCTTGTTGTTGCAAGTTCCCATTCCCCTGTCCATCGATACAGGGCGAGGGGCGACGCGGATCGCCGCCGGGGTTTTGCCGCGGCCACACCGGGCGCCTGCGACCCGGTCACCACGCCCGCGCGAAAAACGCCGTGTCGTGATGGACGCTCCCCGGCGGGACCGGTATCCCAAGGGTCCGACGGGGGATCAGGCGGGCAGGGGAGAGGTCATGGACGATACGGCCTATGTCGGGATGCCGCTCGGGCTCTACGGGCTCGAGACGCTTCTCATGGCGGGGCTGGTGCTCAAGGCGGCGGGGTTTCTCGCCCGCGACGAGGTCTGGCTGCGCGGACTGGTGTTCGCCGGGATCCTCTTTGACGCCGTCTACGTCGCGCTGATCGTCGGTCCGGCGCTGCCCTATGGCGCGGCGCTGGCGCTGCTCGGGGCGCTCGGGCTGCTGGTTGTGCTGGCCTTCCTGCGGGAACGGACGACCTTCGCGCTGCCCGCCCGCCAGAAACGCCTCTATGCCGCCTTCCGCACGCTGACACCCGGCCAGTTCCGACGGATCAACCGGATCGCCGACTATCGCCAGACGGTCGAGGAGACCCGGATCATCCTCGAAGGGGATGAGGTCTCCAAGCTCTTCTACATCGAGGGGTTCCGCTTCCTCGTGGTCAAGGGCGACCAGCAGGCCGAGGCGAAGGGCCCCGGGTTCGCGGGCGAGATCGCCTTCCTGACAGGCAACGCCGCCAGCGCCAGCGTCGTGCTGCCGCCGGGCACGCCCTTCGTGGCCTGGCAAACCGACGACCTGAAGGCGCTGATGCGGCGCAACGCCGGTCTGAACAACGCGCTGATCGCCCGCTTCACCCGCGATCTGGCGGGCAAGGTCGCCCAGTCGATCCCGATGCCGCGTCCTGCCGCCCCGCCGCGCCCGCCGGTTCCGCCGCGCCCCGGCCGCCTGAACTGACGCGGCAGGCGCTCCGGCCTGCGCCTGTCAAGAAACTGTCGCAGAGCGGGGCTAACAGCTATCTTTCGCACGGGGTGGCTGCCTGCCCCCCGCAAAGGAGAGACACGCGATGCAGATGACCCAGACCGAACTCGAGAACGGGACCCTGAAGGTGACCCTGACCGGCCCGTTCGACATTGCCGGGGCGGGGGACGTGGACCTGCCGTTCAGCGTGATCGCGGGCCGGGCGCAAAAGGTCATCGTGGATTTCACCGCGGTCGATTTCCTCGCCTCGATCGGGGTGCGGGTGCTGGTGAAGACCGCCAAGCCGATCGACAAGCGCGGCGGCAAGATGGCGCTCTTCGGCGTCAACGAGGCCGCGCGCAAGGTGCTGAGCGCGACCGGCGTCGACACCCTGATCCCGGTGGTCGAGGACGAGGCGTCCGCGCGCGCCGCCGTCGCCTGAGGATGACGGAGGCCGCCGGTCCCGCCGTGCTGCGGCTCGGGTCCGACCTGTCGGAGGTCGCGCGGCTGAACGACTGGTACGCGGGCGAGGTCGCCGGGGCCGGCGTGCCGCCCGATCTGGCGGGCGACCTGAAGCTCTGCCTGAACGAGGCGGTCGCGAACGTGCTCTTCTATGCCTTCGAGGGGGACGACGCGACGGATGCGCCGGAGGTGGAGGTGCGCCTGCTGCTCTCGCCCTTTCGCGCCTCGGCCGAGGTGATCGACAACGGCATCGCCTTCGATCCCCTGTCGCGCCCGCGGGCCGCGCCGTTGACCGATCTGGCCACGGCGGGCATCGGCGGGTTCGGGATCACGCTGATCCGCGAGACGGCGGCGGAAGTACGCTATCGCCGCGCGGAGGGAAGGAACCACCTGACGATGGTCTGCGTGGCCCGCGCCGAGGCTCAGTCGCCCGACGCCCCCCGGTAGCGCAGCGCCAGCACCGTCAGGTCGTCCGAGGCCGGGGCCCCGCGCACGAAGGCGGCCACGTCGCGACGCAGCCGGTCGAGCGTGGCGTCCGCGCCCCCCGGTCCGTTGCCCTGCAACGCCGCGCGCAGCCGGTCCCAGCCATAGGGCGCGCGGTCGGGGTCGAAGGCCTCGGTCACGCCGTCGGTGGCGACGATCAGCCGGTCGCCGGGCCGCAGGGTCCGGGCATGGGTCGAGAAGGCGCGCCCCTCGAAGAGCCCCAGCGCCGGGCCGGTCGGGGCCAGCAGGTCGAGCCTGCCGTCGCTGCCCAGCACGAGGACCTCCTCGTGGCCGCCCTGTGCGATCTGCACCCAGCCGGTGCCGAGGTCGATCACCCCGTAGGCCAGCGTCACGAACATGCCCTCGGCATTGTCCTCGGCCAGCAGGTCGTTGACCCGCTCCAGCACGGCCCCGGGGGTGGCGCCCTCGCGGGCCACGGTCTTGAGCACGGTGCGGGCGACGGACATGAACATCGCCGCCGGGGTGCCCTTGCCCGACACGTCGCCGACCGCGAAGCCGAGGCGGCGCTCGTCGAGCAGGAAGTAGTCGTAGAAGTCGCCGCCCACGTTGCGCGCCGGTTCCATCAGCGCGGCGATCTCGACCCGGTCCGCGAAGCGGCCCTGCGGCGGGGCGCCGGGCAGGAAGGCGCGCTGGATCGCGGCGGCGGTCTGCATCTCCTGCGAGGCGGTGCGCTTCTCGACCATCTCGGCGGCCATGTCGCGGAAGGCTTCGGCGAAATGGCTCAGCCGGTCGGCGTGGCGGTTCAGCGCGTCGAGCATGTCCGGCGTGTAACTGCCGTCGGCCAGCGCCGTGGCCGCCCGGGTCATCACCGAGACCGCCTCGTTCACCCGGTCGAGCCGCCGTGCCAGGGCCGCGATCACCGCCAGCGCCAGGTCGGGCGCGTCGGCCAGCACCTCCATCAGCCGGGTCCGTTCCAGCCGCAACACCCTGAGCCCGTCGCCCGCGCGGACCGAGGCGGTGCGCCGTCCGCCCGCCACGGCGGCCAGTTCGCCGACCAGCTCGCCCGGTCCGAGCCGGGCCACCACGGCGGTGCCCAGGTCGCCCGAGACCTCGATCCGGACGTCGCCGGCCAGCACCGCCAGCGCGAAGTCGCCCTCGACGCCCTGTTCCATCAGCAGCGCGCCGGGGGCAGGGGCCTCGACCGGGCAGGCCGCGACCAGCCGGGCCAGCGCCGCGCGCGGCACGGCCGACAGCACGCCCCCTGCGGCGAGGATATCGACGGGATCGGGGGCGGACATCGGCGGCGGACCTCGGTGCGGGACGGGTTGCGATCCGGCTTAGCCGCAGTTTCCGCGCCGGTCGAGGGCCGCCGTGCGTGACTGCGGCGCTACAGCCTTTCGGCGAGGGTGCAGGCGTCTTCCGCCGGGCCGGGGGGGCGGCTAGGCTGACGGGGCAACCTGCCCCTGTGCCCCGGAGCCCCGTCCATGTCCTCCCCCGCCACCCTGACCGTGATGGGCGCGCGCGGCACGCTGCCGGTGGCCGGGCTCTCGGCGTCGCGCTACGGCGGCAACACGTCCTGCCTCGCGGTGCGGGCCGGGGGATGCGCCATCGTGCTCGACGCGGGCAGCGGGATCGTGCCGCTGGGACGCTCGCTGCTGGCCGAGGGGGTGCGCGAGATCGACGTGCTCCTGACCCACGCGCATTACGACCACGTGCTCGGTCTGCCGTTCTTCGCGCCGCTCTTCGCGGAGGGCGCGTCGGTGCGGCTCTGGTACGCCGGGGACCCGGTCTGCCCGGATGCCGAGGCGCTGCTCGGTCAGCTGATCCGCGCCCCGTTCCTGCCCTTCGCGCCCGAGGTGTTCCGGGCCGGGTTGTCCTTCGGGGCGCTGCCGCGCGCCGGGGCGGTGGAGCTGTCCGGAGGGCTGCGCGTGGTGACGGCCCCGGTCCATCATCCGGGGGGATCGCTGGCGCTCAGGGTCGAGGGGCCGGGGGCCACGGCGGTCTACGTGCCGGACTTCGAGCATGACGACGGGCCGATGGACGCGGCGCTGGCCGAGGTGCTGCGCGGGGCCGATCTCGCCTTTCTCGACACCACCTACCTGCCGGACGAGTATCCCGGCTTTCGTGGCTTCGGGCATTCGCACTGGCGGCGCTGCGCCGAGATCGCCGCGGCAGCCGGGGTGACGCGCTGGGGGGCGTTCCACCATGCCCCCGACCGCAGCGACGCGGCGCTGCATGCGCTGGAGGGGACGCTGGCCGAGGCCGCGCCGGGCGCCTTCGTGACCCGCGAGGGGATGGTCTTCGACCTTTAGGCCATCGTGGCGCGCGGTCCCGGACGGCGCAGCAGCAGGGCCGCCATCGCCAGCACCGGGATCACGTTCCAGCCGATCCCGTTCAGGAAGGCCAGCCGGTAGTCGCCCGAGACGTCGTGGATCCAGCCCGACATCCAGCCCCCCAGCGCCATGCCGAGAATCGTCGCCATGATGACGAAGCCGACGCGGGCCCCGGCCTCGCGCGCGGGCAGGTACTCGCGCACGATCACCGCGTAGGCCGGCACGATCCCGCCCTGCGCCAGGCCGAAGGCGAGGCTGACGAGCGTCAGCGGCACCAGCCCGTCCCAGGGCAGGAAGAGGCAAAGCGCCACGAGCTGCGCCGCGGCCCCGATCAGCAACGTGCGCACGCCGCCGATGCGGTCGGTGATCAGGCCGAAGCCCACACGGCTGACGACCCCGCCCACCAGCATGACCGACAGCATCCCCGCCCCGGCGGCCGGGCCGTAGCCGAGGTCGATGCAGTAGGCCACGATATGGACCTGCGGCATCGACATCGCGACGCAGCAGCCGATGCCCGACACGAACAGCAGCCCGGTCAGCAGGCGCGGCGACATCCGGGCGGCGGCGGCCCGCGCGGTGGCGGCGGCATCGGCGCGGGCCAGCGCCTCGACCGGCACGCGGCGGCGCAGGGTCAGGGCGAGCGGCGCCATCACCGTCAGGCAGGTGGCGGCCAGCAGCCACGCGGCCTCGCGCCAGCCCGCGGCGGCCATCACCGGCCCGAGGATCAGCGGCCAGACCGCACCCGACAGGTAGTTGCCGCAGGCGGCCAGCGCGACGGCGAGGCCGCGCCGCCGCTCGAACCAGAGCGACAGGTCGGCGATCAGCGGGCCGAAACTGGCGGCCGAGGCGAAGCCCACCGCGAACTGCACCGCCGACAGAACGGCCAGCGAGGGCGCCACCGCCGCCGTGGCATAGCCGGCCGACAGCAGCGCGCCCGCGCCGATCAGTGCCGTGGTGATCCCGAACCGGTCCACGATGCGCCCGATCAGCAGGTTCCCCAGCGCGAAGCCGAGCATGGTCAGGGTGTAGGGCAGGCTGGCCTCGGCCCGGGTGCCGCCGAACTCGTCCTGCACGGCGGGCAGCATGACGATCACCGCCCACATCCCGACGTTGCCGACCGTCGCCAGCACCAGCGACAGCGCGAGCCGCCGCCAGGCATAGGGGCTGTCGGGGCCGGGCGTGAGCGGGTCGGTCAGGGCAGCGGTCATCGGCGGGGCCTTCGGTGGGGTCCGGCGCCGGGACGCGCCGCGCCGCCAGTCAACCCCGCGGCGGTCGCCCCGGCAACCCTGTCCGCGACATCGGCCGATGCCGCAGCGGCGGGACCGTGGCCTGCGTCAGGCGCCGCGCTCGGCCGCCTTGGCCGCGTCCCAGAGCGCGTCCATCTCGGCGAGGTCGCTGTCCTCAGGCCGCTTGCCCTGCTCGGCCAGCCGCGCCTCGATGAAGCGGAAGCGGCGCAGGAACTTGGCGTTGGTGCCGCGCAGGGCCGCTTCCGGGTCGATGTCCCAGTGCCGGGCGAGGTTCGCCATCACGAAGAGCAGGTCGCCGAATTCCTCGGCGGTCTTCTCGGGGCCAAGCCCGGCGCGGGCCTCGACCAGCTCGTCGATTTCCTCGCGGATCTTGTCGAGCACCTGCGCCGTTTCCGGCCAGTCGAAGCCGACGCGGGCGGCGCGTTTCTGCAGCTTCACCGCGCGCAACAGGGCGGGCAGGCCCTGGGCCACGCCGTCGAGCGCGCCCTTCTGCGCCTTCGCGGCGCGTTCGGCGGCCTTGATCGCCTCCCAGTCGCGGGTCTGCTGTTCGGCGCTCTTGTCGCGGCTTTCGTCGCCGAAGATGTGCGGATGCCGGTCCACCATCTTCTGCGCGATGGCGTCGGCGACGCCCGCGAAGTCGAAGAGCCCGGCCTCCTCGGCCATCTGGGTGTGGTAGACCGATTGCAGCAGCAGGTCGCCCAGTTCGCCCTTCAGCTCGTCCCACGCCTCGCGGGCGATGGCGTCCTCGACCTCGTAGGCTTCCTCGATCGTGTAGGGCGCGATCGAGGCGAAGGTCTGCTCGATGTCCCAGGGGCAGCCGGTCTCGGGGTCGCGCAGGCGGCGCATGATTTCCAGAAGGCGCGGAAGCCCCCCGCCCGGTGTCAGGCAGAGGGCATCGCTGTCGGGGCGCGGCAGCGGTCGTCCGTCGGACATCCGCCGCGCCCTATTCGGCGGCGCGGAGCGGCGCGCCCGGCACGTCCCGCGGGGCGGGGTCCTCGGTGTCGGGGACCGTCTCGGTCGTGCCGCCATAGGCGAAGCGGCCGCCCTCGTCGTCCCAGACCAGTTCCGGGTTGCGCACCTTGCGGGCAGACCGCCGCAGGGCGAGGTCGCGGGCCTCGCGGCTCGCTTCGCCCATCGAGAGCGCGCGCAGACCGCGGACCGAGGCATAGGCCCCCGCCGTGATCCAGACCCGCAGGGCCAGCAGGGCCGGGGTGACCATCAGCGTCAGGACCGTCGCCACGCCCAGACCGAACACCACGGCGGTCGCCAGCTGCTTCCACCAGAGCGCGGTCGGGCTGTCGACAGTGTAGCCGCCCGCGAAGAAGTCGAGGCTGAGACCGAACATCATCGGCGCGAGGCCCGCCATCGTGGTGATCGTCGTCAGCATCACCGGCCGAATGCGCGACTCGGCTGTGCGGATGATCGCCTCGATCCGGGGCATGTACTTCTCGTATTCCTGGTAGGTGTCGATCAGCACGATGTTGTTGTTCACCACGATCCCGGCCAGCGCGACGATCCCGGTCCCGGTCATGATGATCGAGAAGGGTTGCCCCATCACCAGCATGCCGATCAGCACGCCCGTGGTGGACAGGATCACCGCCAGCAGCACCAGCACCGAGTTGTAGAAGCTGTTGAACTGCGCCAGCAGGATGATGAACATCAGGCCGAGCGCGCCGAGGAAGGCCTGCCCGAGGAAGGCCTGGCTTTCCTGCTCCTCTTCCTGGTCGCCGGTCCATTCCCAGCTCACGCCGTCGGGCAGCGCGACCTCGTCCTGAAGCAGCGAGGTCAGCACCGCGATCCGCTCGGACGGCGTCACCGGGATCGCGGCGAGGCTGCCGTCGGCCAGACCGGCGTCGATCTGGTCCTGGCTGGCCAGCGGGCTGCCGTCGAGCATGCGCACCAGCGCGCCGTCGGCGTCGATCAGGGCATAGCCCACGGACGAGGTCCGCGCCTCGGGGCTGAGGGACGCGTCGACCACCTTGCGGGTGTTCTTGGCCTCCGCCGCCTTCACGTCGAAGTAGCGCGAGGCCGAGTCGCGGTCGATCTGCGCGAGCTTCGGCACCGGGGTCCGGGTCACGAAGTTCGACAGCGGCACGAGGCCGTTCGGGGTCCGCACGCGCAGGGTGTCGAGGGTCGACAGCACGCGGTCGGCTTCCGGGAAGCGGACGCGGATCTCGATTTCCTCGTCCGAGGACGGCACCCGCATGGTGTCGAGCAGCACGCCGCGCGTCACCAGCTGGACCATCGCGCCGACCGTCGCCACGTCCGCGCCGTAGCGGCCCGCCTCGGCAACGTCGACGTTGATTTCCCAGTCGATGCCGGGCAGCGGGCGCGTGTCCTCGATGTCGGTCAGGCCCCCGATCCGCCGGTAGGCGGCCGAGGCGGCCTCGACCGCGGTGTCGAGCG
The DNA here is from genome assembly GCA_030425945.1 of Alphaproteobacteria bacterium. Lineage (GTDB taxonomy): Bacteria > Pseudomonadota > Alphaproteobacteria > Rhodobacterales > Rhodobacteraceae > Dinoroseobacter. The sequence continues at coordinate 8,255 of JAUHZL010000026.1, forward strand.
CGTCGAGATCGTCGCCCTTCAGCCGCAGGTGCACGGGCTTGGCCGAGGCCGGGCCCATCGCGGCGGCGAGGATCTCGATCCGGGTGCCGGGCAGGGCCGACAGCTTGCGCTCAAGCTCCGCGAGGATGAAGTCGCCGTCGTAGCGGTCGTCGACATGGGTGCGGCTCAGCCCGAGGATCCAGGGCTCGGACACGATCGGGCGGTCTTCCCACGCCGTCAGTTCGAGCTGGATCTGGCCGATGGTGTCGCGCGGGGCCGAGGCGCCGCCGGTGTTCTGGTTCAGGCCGCCTTCCCCGGCGAAGGCAAAGACCGACTCGACGCCCGGCTGGGCCAGCGCGATCTCCTCGGCCTGCCGCAGCAGGGCGTCCTTCTCGGCGAGGCTGTGGTTGCCGCGGGCGCGCACGTAGATGATCGCCTGCTCCGGCTCGCTCTCGACGAAGAATTCGACGCCCTTGTTGTTCTGGCCGTAGACGCTGAAGACCGCGACCACGAAGCCGATCACGGCGGCGATGACGATCACCGGCATCACCGGGTTGCCCGCGATCAGCGCGATCACGCGGCCGAAGGGCGAGCGGCGATAGCCGGCCCGGATCGGCTTGGGGCGGCGCGGCAGCTTGGCGGCGGTCAGGGTGATCGACAGCGCCATCGCCGACAGCACGAACATCAGCGCGCCCGGCACCGCGGTCCACCACTGGCCGGTCGTCGGCAGGCCGAGCAGGTAGGACGGGTTCAGCATCTGCATCGCCGAGACGAAGACGGCGAAACCCGAGATCACCGCGAGACCCGCGCGGGCCGCCCAGGGCAGCGGCTTCAGCAGCCGCGCGGCCCGGTCGAGGTTGCGCGACATCCGGCCCGCGACACCGCCCATCACGGGCAGGTAGACCAGCGCCACGACGAGCGAGGCGGACAGCACGAAGATCAGCGTCACCGGCAGCATGCCCATGAACTCGCCCGGGACGCCGGGCCAGAACAGCATCGGCAGGAAGGCGCAGAGCGTCGTCGCGGTGGAGGAAACCACCGGCCAGAACATCCGCTTGGCGGCCTCGGTGAAGGCGGACATCGGGCCCGAGCCTTCCTCGATCCGCTTGTCGGCGTATTCCACCACGACGATCGCGCCGTCGACCAGCATCCCCACGGCGAGGATCAGGCCGAACATCACGATGTTCGAGATCGACACGCCCATGACCGCGAGCAGGGCGAAGCACAGCAGGAACGAGGTCGGGATGGAGAAGCCCACGAGCAGGGCCGAGCGGGTCCCGAGCGAGCCGAGCACGACGATCATCACCAGCGCGATGGCGGTCAGGACCGAGCCCTCGAGCTGGCTGACCATGCTGGCGACCTGCCGGCTCTGGTCCATCGAGATGTTCACCTCGACGGCCTGTTGCAGCTCCTGCGGCCACTGGGCGCGGATCTCGTCCACGGTCGTCCGCACGAGTTGCGCGGTGTCGATGACGTTGAAGCCCTTCCGCTTGACCACCTGCAGGGCGATGGTGTCCTCGCCGTTGAAGCGGGCGGTGCCGTTGCGGTCCTCGAAGGTCAGGCGGATCGACGCCAGATCGCCCAGCGTCACGACGCGGTCGCCGTTCACCTTGACCGGCAGGTTGTAGACGTCCTGCGGGTCGTCGAAGGCCGACGGGATCTTCAGCGCGAAGGCGCCGGTATCGGTCTTGACCTGGTCCGCGGCGATGAGGCGGTTGTTGTTGGTCACGACGCCGATCAGTTCGGCGGCGGTGACGTTGTAGGCTTCGAGCTTCAGCGGGTCGATCTCGACTTCCAGCATCTCGTCGCGCTGTCCCGCGAGGCCGACCTCAAGCACCGCGTCGAGCGACTCGAGCCGGTCCTGCATCTCCTTGGCGACGTGCAGCAGCGTGCGCTCGGGCAGACTGCCCGACAGGTTCACCACGATGATCGGGAACTCGGAGAAGTTGATCTCGTTGATCGAGTACTTGTCCGCGCCCGACGGGAACTGCGCCTCGGCGGTGTTCATGCGGTCCCGGACATCCGCGATGGTCTGCGACTTGTTCCAGCCGAACTCGAATTCCATGATCATGCCGGCATAGCCCTCGGCGGCGGTCGCCGAGAGCGACTTCAGCCCGTCGAGGTCCGACAGCTCGGTTTCCATCACCTTGACGAGCAGCTTCTCGCTGTCCTCGGCCGAGATGCCGGGGAAGGGTACCGACACGAAGAGCGCCGGGATCTCGATGTCCGGCTCGCCTTCCTTCGGCAGACCCACATACGCCACCGTGCCCGCCGTGATGGAGAGCACGATGAAGGCGATGACCATCCGCGCCCGCGACGCGGCCCAATCGACGATACCGGTCATGACTTGGTCTCCCGGAGGGTGACGGTAAGCGGCGTGCCCGCCGTGACATAGTCCTGTCCGACCACGATGACGTCCACGGTCTCGGGCAGGCCAGTGACCCAGACGCCCTCGGGCGTGTCGCGCAGGATGGTGACCGGGGCGAAGGCGGCGACCTTGCCGCCCGCCTCGTCGTCGACCGCGTGGCGGATGCCGAGCGCGCCGTCGTCGTCCAGCGTCAGGGCCGAGGACGGGATGAAATGCGCGATGGCCCCCTCCGACGTCAGGCCGAGCGTGGCGGTCTGGCCGTCCCGGATCGACAGGTCGGGGTTGGCGACCTCCATCTCGACGCGGAAGGTGCGGGTGGTCAGGTCGGCCGAACGCGACAGGAAGGTGACCTGGCCCATCACCTCGCGGCCCGACGCGAGGCGTGCACCCGCCGGGGCCCTGAGCGAGACCTTGCCGATGTCGGTCTCGGGGATGAAGCCCACGAACTTGATCGGGTCGAGCTGGATCACCGTGGCGCAGGTCGAGTTGCCGCCCTGCGTGCTGAGGTAGGCGCCGAACTCGGCGGTGTCGCTTTCGAGGACGCCCGCGAAGGGCGCGGTGATGGTCAGGTGCGCGATGTCCTGCTGCGCGCGCTCGACGGCGGCCTCGGCGGACTGGATGCCGGCGCGGACGCTTTCGAGCCCGGTGCGCGCCGAACTGACGGCGGCCTCGGCTGACGACAGCGCCGCCTCGGCATTGGCGACGCGGGTCGCGGAGGCGAAGCCGCCTTCGGACAACTGCCGCGCGGCGTTCTCGTTGATCCGGGCTTCTTCCAGCCGGGCTTCGGCCTCGGCGACGCGGGCCTCGGATTCGGGCACGCGGGCGCGCGCCTCGGCGAGGCGGGCCTGCGCCTCGGCCAGCGTGACCTGCCGGGTTCCCGGGTCGAGTTCGCACAGAACCTGCCCGGCCTCGATCTGCGCCCCCTTGCGCAGCGGCTGCGAGACCACCTTGCCCGAGGTCTCGGCCAGCACGGCGACCTGGCGGAACGCCTCGGTCCGGCCGCGCACGATCACCGCGTTCTCGACCTGGCGCGCTTCGGAATGCTGCACGATGACCGACACCCGGTTGGCATCGGTCCCGGCCTCGGCGCGGGTCTCGGCAACGGTCGCCGGTTCGGCATCGGCGGCGGCCGCCTCCTCGGGGACGTCGCGCCCGGCGAACTCGAACAGGGCGTCGCGGTTCAGCACGAACGTCACGAGCGCGACCAGCACGACGACGGCTGAAATCAGGGGAAGGGGTTTCATCGCGGAAGGCTCCGGTCGTTCTGGCAGCCGGGGGGAGGCGACTGCGGGGTCTCACGTCGAAGGGGCGCCACGGCAGGGGGGAGGGAGGGGCCCGGGCACCGTTTGCGCTGACTTAGGCGTTCTACGCTGAACCGACCAGTTTAGATGTGAGATTTCCGCGAACCACGGCAACAAATCCACAGCCCGCCGCCGCAGGGACGGCTGGTCAAGCGGCGTCTTGCGCGGTAAAGGGCGCGAAAGGCCCGAAAAACGGGCAGTCTGCCAGAGAAGGGCGCGCCGCCATGAGCAACAGCGACAGCTTCATCGACGAGGTCACCGACGAGGTTCGCCGCGACAAGCTGTTTGCGACGATGCGGAAATGGGCGTGGCTCGCGGTGGTGCTGGTGCTCGCCCTCGTCGGCGGGGCCGCGTGGACCGAGTACCAGAAGGCGCAGACCCGTGCCGTGACCGAAGGCTTCGGCGACGCGCTCTATGCCGCGCTGGAAGCCCCCGACGCCGCCGCGCGGGTCGCGGCGCTTCAGGCCATCACGCCGCCCGAGGGCGGTGCGCCGGTCGTGGCGCTGCTGATCGCCGCCGAGACCGAGGATGCCGCGGCCGCCACCGCGGCGCTGCAGGCGCTGGCCGATGCGCCCGGCACCCCGCCGGTCTACCGCGATCTCGCGCAGCTGCGGCTGGCGCTGCGGACCGACTCGGGTCTCGACGCGCAGGCGCGGATCGACCTGCTGCGCGGCCTGACCGGCGAGACCCAGCCCTTCCGCAACATCGCCCGCGAGGCGCTGGCGCTCGCCCTGATCGAGACCGGCGAGACCGCCGAGGCTGCGACGATCCTGACCGACCTGGTGGCCGATGCGGCAACGACGCCGGGGCAGCGCCAACGTGCGGCACAACTCATGGTGGCCCTCGGAGGGCCGACCAACGAGGGGTAGACGAATGCCTCGGCTCCTGCAGGCGATTGGGGACTTTCGGTTTTTGCCGGACTGGGCTAATGTCGCGCCCAGACCCGAGAGGGCAATGACGGGTGGGCGTGGACGCAGCGACCCGGCCGCGACGAGAGGGGCAGACAGGTGACGAGGACTTCCATGCCGTGGGCGATCGATTTCCGTTCCCGCAGCGCCGGTCTGGCGCGTGCGGGCGTGATTCTTGCCGTGACCGGGCTCGCCCTTGCCGGCTGCTCGCGTGAACTGATCCTGCCGGGCGACCGGTTCGACACCCGCACCCCGCTCGATGCCACCTTCGACGCCGCCAACAGCCTCGGCGATGCGACGGCCCCGGTCGAGGTCGTGGCGACCGCACCGCGCGCCGCCGTGCCGATCCGGCTTCCGGCCACCCGGGCCTCGACCGAATGGACCCACCGCAACGGCGACACCCAGCACGTCGCGGGCCACCCGGCGCTCGGCAGCCCGCTGAGCGCGATCTGGGCCACCGACATCGGCGCGGGCGACGGGCGCAAGCACCGTATCTCGGCGGCCCCGGTCGCGGGCGGCGGGCGGATCTACACGCTCGACAGCCGCGCCACCGTCACCGCCGTGGACGCCGCCAGCGGGCAGGCCGTCTGGTCGCGTGACCTGACCCCCACGGGCGACCGCGAGGACGACGCCTCAGGCGGCGGGCTCGCCTACGCCGACGGCACGCTTTACGTCACCACCGGCTTCGGCCGCCTGCACGCCATCGACGCCGCCAGCGGCGCGCCGCGCTGGGAGCAGATGCTGGAGGCCCCGACCACGACCGCCCCGACGGTCAGCGGCGGGCGGGTCTACGTGGTATCGAACGATGCCGTCGCGCGGGCCATCGACACCCGGAACGGCAAGATCCTCTGGACGCTGCCGGGCGCGCCGAACGTCACCAGCGTGGTCGGCGGGGCCGGTCCCGCCCTGTCGGGCCGCAATGTCATCCTGCCGCTGCCCTCGGGCGAGATCGTCGCGGCGCTGCGCAAGACCGGCATCCGCGTCTGGAACAGTTCGGTGTCGGGCGAACGCCTCGGCCGGGCCTACACGATCTTCACCGGCGTGACCGCCGATCCCGTGATCGTCGGCGACACGATCTACGTCGGTAGCCCGACCGGGCGCCTCGTGGCCCTCGATGCCGCCGACGGCGAGCGGATCTGGACCGCCCGGGAAGGCGCCTACGGCCCGG
>JAUHZL010000407.1 GCA_030425945.1 Alphaproteobacteria bacterium
CCGAGGCGCAGACTGGCGGCACCCGGCGGAGGGATCCGGCGATGGTCGCCGGTTCGGTCCCGCCGGGCCTGTGTCGGAGTTCCATCCATGTTTGCGCTCTGGAGTGTCGTGCTGCTGTCCGCGGCGATGCTTCTCTTTGCCTGGGCCCATGCCGCCCACCGCCGCCCGGTGCCCCCGGTCTGGACCCGGTCGGAGACCCTCGTGATGCTGATCTGCGTGGCGATCACCTGCGGCTTCGGCTTCGGGGTCGGCTACCTCGCCGCCTTCCTTCTGAACCTGCGGGCCCAGCTCGGGCAGATCGGCCTCGTCGAGGGGGCGGTCATCGCCGGCGCACTGGCGCTGGCCGTGCTGGGGACACCCGTCCTGATGGCGCACGGCGGGTCCGGCCCCGCGCCGCGCCCCGGCCGTACGGGCACGCCGCAGCACCCGCGGCAGAAGGCGGCCTGACCGCCGCCGCCGGGGGCAGGCCGCTTGCAAGCGGCCTGCCGCGCCTTGCAAGGCGCGGCCCCCCCCCTCAGCCCGCCATCGCCGCCAGCGCCCGCACCGTCGACAGGTTGCGCGCCGTGCCCTCCGCCATCGCGGGCAGCACCAGCCGCGACCGGCCCTGCCCCGCGGGGTAGTGCAGGAAGATCTCGCGCGGCCCGCAGACCATCTCCTCGCCCGCCACCCCCCGCGCCGCGCCCAGGTCCGCCGCCGTCGCGGCGCGGCCGAGGAACAGCGTGATCGCCCGGGTCGGCCCCGCCGCGGCAAAGGGATGCCCCGCTGCCACCGCCGCCAGTTCGGCCCCGGTGCGGACCACCACCCCGGTCGCCAGCGCCCCGGCGAGCCGCGCCCGGGCCGCCTCCGGCGCAAGATCGGTCCCGACCACCAGGTTGCCGCTCGCGAGATACGTCTGCGGGTCGTGAAACCCCAGCTCCGCCGCCAGCGCCCGCAGGTCGGCCATCGCCAGCCGCCCGGTGCCGCCGACATTCACCGCCCGCAGCAAGGCCACCAGCCGCGCCACCGCCTCAGCCCGCCAGCCGGGTCTCGACCCGCGCCCCGGCCTCCAGCGTGCGATGCACCGGGCAGCGGTCCGCGATCTCCAGCAGCCGCGCCCGCTGCGCGCCGCTCAGGTCGCCCTCCAGCGTCAGCACCCGGCGGAAGACGTCCACCTTCTCGCCCCCCGCGCCGCCTGCGTCCTGCGCGTGGACCTTGTCATGGGTCACGTCCACCGCAACCCGGTCCAGCGGCCAGCCCTTGCGCCGGGCGTACATCCGCACCGTCATCGAGGTGCAGGCCCCGAGCCCCGCCGCCAGCAACTGGTAGGGCGTCAGCCCCCGGTCGGTGCCGCCATACGCCTCCGGCTCGTCGGCGGCGACATGGTGCTTCGGCCCTGCCGCCACGTCCTGCAGGAAGCCGCCCGGATCGGCCTCGGTCACCCGGGTCACGCCCTCGGGCGCGCCGGGCGGCGGGGCAGGCGGCCGCAGCCCGAGATAGCGCCGCGCCCAGCCCGAGATGACCGAGGCCGCGTGCTCGGCATCCTCCGGCCGCGAGATCAGGTGATCGGCCTCGTCGAGGGTGACGAAGCTCTTCGGGTGCCGCGCCTCGGTGAAGATGCGGGTCGCGTTCTCGATCCCCACCACCGCGTCGCGCGGCGCGTGCATCACCAGCAGCGGCAGCTTCAGCGCCCGGAGGCGCGGCCCGAGTTCCGCCGCCGCGACATCCTCGACGAAGCCCCGGCCGATGGTGACCGGCCGCCCGCCGAGGTTGACCTCCGCCGCCCCCTCCGCCGCGATCCGGTCCAGCGCATCGCCGAAATTGTGGGTGACATGCCCGGGGTCGAAGGGCGCCGCCAGCGTGACCACCGCGCGCGCCGAAGGGATCTCGTCCGCCACCCGCAGCACCGCCGCCCCGCCGAGGCTGTGGCCGATCAGCAGACCCGGCGCCAGCCCGCGCGTCGCGAGCGCCCGCGCCGCGGCGGCGAGGTCCTCGGCCGAACTGGTGAAGGTGGTGTTGGCGAACTCGCCCCCGCTGTGGCCGAGCCCGGTCATGTCGAAGCGCAGCACCGCGATGCCCGCCGCCGCCAGCCGCGCCGCGATCCGTCGCGCGGCCGCGATGTCCTTGCCGCAGGTGAAGCAGTGGGCAAAGAGCGCAGTCGCCAGAACGGGCCCCTCCGGCCGGTCGAGCCGCGCGGCCAGCGGATCCCCGGCATGGCCGGGGAAGGTGAACTTCTCGGTGGGCATCGGCAGGGACCTTCGGACTGGAGACGGGGCGCACGCGCTCCCCCAGAGGTGCCGCCCCGCGCCCCGCGGCTCAACCCCTGTGTCAGCCCTCTCGCGCGAGCGTGACGGCGCGGGAGGGGGGGTACGGTCCACAAAAAAATTGCGCGACCGGTGACGGTCGCGCGAGCTACTGTCTGTCCCGTTGTCAGCTACTGACTAAGCAATCCGCTGCACTTGCGAGTCGGAAGAGTCCAACTCATCCGGATCGGATGTCGTACCGCCGGCTTCAATGCCGTTCATGTCGCCATCGTTCCACAACTCGCTGCTAATGGAGTCAACGAGAGTGCGACCTGCTGGCACAGATGCAATGCGCGCGAAGGCTGCTTGCAGCTCTGCCTGAATCGACGAGCTTTCAACGGGGAGCGTCGCGCCCATAGTGTTGTCAGCCATTACCCTAGCTCCTTAGACATGTAGTTGCCCCCGTGCGGGACATGAGGCTATTTCGTGATTTGTGTGGGTGGATTGGTTTCCGGTCATTCGACGATGGCCCCAGATGTTGTGCGGTAGGGTGAGGCTGGCAGGTGGCTGAGCTTGCCTGCGATCAGGTAGGCCATAAGG
>JAUHZL010000408.1 GCA_030425945.1 Alphaproteobacteria bacterium
AAACGGGCTGACGCCACCGGGGCAAATGGCGGGCGTCGTCGAGACGGACGATCTTCATGAGATCAGCCCATACGCCTGTCCCGCGCGTCTGGCGAGTGTCCACATGCGCACGGTTCGCACAGGATCGGGGCCGGTCTGTGCGTGGGTCAGAAGAAGCTTTGCGGATCGATGTCGATCGCGAGCCGCACCTGCGCGGGCAGTTTCACCTGCGCCACCCAGTCCGCGAGGGCCGTCTGCAGCGGGGCCGCCTTGTCCGCCTTGACCAGCAGGCGCACCCGGTGCCGCCCCCGGATCCGCGCAATGGGGGCGAACGCGGGGCCGAGGACCGTGGCCCCCACCCGCTGCAGCGGCGCGGCACTTCGGGCGAGCGCGGTGCCGATCTCGAACAGCGGCGCGGCCTGCGGGCCGCTCAGAATGATCCCGGCCAGACGCCCGTAGGGCGGCATCCCGATGGCCCGGCGCTCGGCCGCCTCGGCGCGCCAGAACGCCTCGTCCTCGCCGGTCAGGATCGCCCGGATCACCGGGTGCTCTGGCTGGAAGGTCTGCATCAGCGCGAGGCCCCGCCCCTCGACCCGGCCCGCGCGCCCCGCCACCTGCCGGACCAGCTGGAAGGTGCGCTCGGCCGCCCGCAGGTCCGAGCCGCGAAGACCGAGGTCGGTATCGATCACGCCGACCAGCGTCAGTTTCGGAAAGTTGTGCCCCTTCGCGACCAGCTGCGTACCGATCACGATGTCCGCCCCGCCCGCGGCGATGTCCTCGATCTGCGCCTTCAGCGCGCGCGCCGAGCCGAACAGGTCCGACGACAGGATCGCCAGGCGGGCCTCCGGGAAAAGACGCACCGCCTCCTCGGCCAGGCGCTCGACGCCCGGTCCCACGGGGGCCAGCTTGCCCTCGGTCTTGCAGTCCGGGCAGGCGGTGGGGATCGGCTTGGTCGCGCCGCACTGGTGGCACATCAGTCGCTTCTGGAACCGGTGCTCGACCATCTTGGCGTCGCAGTCGTCACAGCCGATCTGGTAGCCGCAGGCGCGGCAGACGGTGACCGGGGCGTAGCCGCGCCGGTTCAGGAACAGCAGGCTCTGCGCGCCCTCGGCCAGCCGCCGCTCCACCGCCGCCTGCAGGCTGGGCGAAATCCAGGTGCCGCCCGGCATCTCTTCGTCGCGCATGTCGATGGCGCGCATTTCCGGCAGGTCGGCGCTGCCGTAGCGGGCGGTCAGATCGAGGCGCGCGTACTTCCCGCTTTCGGCGTTCGCCCAGGTTTCCAGTGCGGGCGTGGCCGAGGCAAGAACCACCTGCGCCGAACAGCCCGCCGCCCGCAGCACCGCCATGTCGCGGGCATTGTAGAGGACGCCGTCCTCCTGCTTGTAGGAGCCGTCATGTTCCTCGTCGACGACGATCAGCCCGAGATCCCGGTACGGCAGGAACAGAGCGGACCGCGCACCGACCACCAGTTGCGCCCCGCCCTCGGCCACCATGCGCCAGCAGCGGCGCCGTTCGGTCAGTGTCACGCCGGAATGCCACTCGGCGGGCCGCGCACCGAACCGGGCCTCGACCCGGGACAGGAACTCGGCGGTCAGCGCGATCTCGGGCAGAAGCACCAGCGCCTGCCGCCCCTGCGCCAGCGTGGCGGCGACCGCTTCCAGGTAGACCTCGGTCTTGCCGGACCCGGTCACGCCCTTCAGCAGCGTCGTGCCGTACTGCCCGGACGCGATCCCGTCGCGCAGAGCCCGGGCCGACTGGGCCTGGTCGTCGTTCAGGGGCTTGCCGGGCAGGCCCGGGTCGAGGTGCGGATAGGCGACATCGCGCGGGGCGTCCTCCTCGGTCAGCGTCCCGGCGGTGACGAGGCCCTTGACCACCGATGTCGAGACCCCCGCCGCCCCGGCCAGCTCGCCCAGGGTCACCGCCGCCCCGCCGTAGTCGCCGAGCGCGTCCAGCACACGGGCGCGGGCGTCTGTCAGGCGCGCGGGGGGATCGCCCGCCAGCCGGTAGACCTTGCGGGCCGAGGGAGGCGCGCCGAGATCGGGCACGCGCGTTGCAAGCCGCAGCATCGCGGGCAGCGGGGTCAGGGTATAGGCACTGGCACGGGTCAGGAACGTCTGCATCTCCTCGCGCATCGGCGGCACGTCGAGCAACCGCGCCACCCGGCGCAGCTTGGCCGCGTCGAAGCCGCCTTCGCCCGCCCCCCAGACCACGCCCAGCACGAGGCGCGGACCCAGCGGCACTTCGACGAAGTCGCCCGGCTCGCAGCCGCCCTGCGGCGCGAGGTAGTCGAGCACGCGTCCCAGCGGTTCGGTCGTCAGCACGCCGACCCGTGCGCCCTCGGCGAACCGGGTCATCGCGCCCCTTTCCGCACCGGGGCCTCTGCGGTAACAGGGGCGCAACCATCCAAGAGGAACCGCAAGGAGGATCCTGCCATGAAATTCTTCGTCGACACCGCCGACATCGAGGCCATCCGCGAACTCAACGACCTGGGCATGGTGGACGGCGTGACCACGAACCCGTCGCTGATCCTGAAGTCGGGCCGCGACATCCTCGAGGTCACCAAGGAAATCTGCGACCTCGTCGATGGCCCGGTCTCCGCCGAAGTGGTCGCGACCGAAGCCGACGCGATGATCGCGGAAGGCCGCAAGCTGGCCGCGATCGCCGAGAACATCGCCGTCAAGCTGCCGCTGACCTGGGACGGCCTCAAGGCCTGCAAGGTGCTGTCGGGCGAGGGCTTCATGGTCAACGTCACGCTCTGCTTCTCGCCCAACCAGGCGCTTCTGGCCGCCAAGGCCGGGGCGACCTTCATCTCGCCCTTCATCGGGCGTCTCG
>JAUHZL010000027.1 GCA_030425945.1 Alphaproteobacteria bacterium
GCTTCCTGTTCCTTGATCATCCCGATGATCTGCGCCTCGGTGAAGCGGCTTTTCCTCATGTCGTCTGCTCCTTCGCGGTTGGGCAGACTCTACGCTACGGCGAGGGAACTTTCGGGGGGCAGGTCATCGCCGAAACGGGATGGCAGCCGCACACGGTCCGAGGCGCCTTCGCCGGCGCGCTCAAGAAGAAGTTCGGGCTCGACGTCACCTCCGAGAAGATCGAGGGTCGCGGCCGGGTTTACAGCCTGCCCAGCGAGTGACGGATGGTTCGCGGCTTCGAAGTCCCTGAGCCGTCACGAAATCGGCGGCTCAGCCCCAAAAATATGGCTTTCGGCATATCCTCGGTTCGAACGGGTGTACTACGACGTCGCAATCATCGCGTCCAAAGGTGGTCAGAACCTCCCGCACTTGATCATGGTCTTCTTGCGTCTCGACCCAAGCGCCAAGCAAGTAGTCCGGATGAATTGGATCCATAACTTGTACTTCAGCATCGGGAAATGTAGGCCATCCAGAGGGTAGACCATTCGCTGCTCTAAATCCGGTTCCTCGTTCATCCATAGACATCGAGCAGTCAGCAAATAGGCGCTCGAGTGCGAAGCCTCCGTACCTCTTGCCATGTTCATACTTGGTGGCGTTGGTCACGGCACCATGCCGATAGAACAAGCAATGATAGTTCCATAAGAGACTTGGCTCTAGGAATAGTATCATCCACCGTGCACCGCCGGATCGGTGGCGTTTCGCGTCGAACATCTTTGGATAGTAGCAGGATATTGAGACCGAAATCGCTTCATCCTGACCATCTAAGCGATCGGCGTCACTCGCGAAGACGTCGTAGTCGGCGTGCTGTAGGACCGACCGGCTGTGCAGCCCGTGTTGCAGGATCCCTGACAAGTTCTCAAGCAAAGTGAAATGCAGGACATGCTCCACGCCTTGATCACTCGCCACCGCAGCGATGTGATCGGCGATTTTCTCCCAGTACGTTTTCCTGCTTGCCATCCGCCACCTGCCGTCCCTCAAGCCGAGGAGTAAGGAAAACGCCGCGCGGCGTGAACCCGTATTCGCCTCGAGACGGAAGCATGGAGTCTAGGGTAGCGGAGCTTGGTCTTGAGTTCCCGCGAACCGCTCCCGGATCGCCTCGAACACCCGCCGCAGGGCGAAGGAGCGCGCGATGCTCACCACCGTGAACACCGCGCCCATCTTCAGGTTCTGCGCCAGCGTCGTGTGCAGCCCGAAGACCGGGAAGATCAGGATCTGCGTCACGACGGCGACTCCGTAGCCCACCGCCACGTTTGCGACGGCCTCCACCAGCGACATGGCCCGGCTCTGCTTCATGCCACGTCCTCATCCATCGGCCAGCAGTTGAGCTGCGAGAGTTCGGAGCGCATGGGCTGCAACCAGCGGGACCACGCCGTTGCCACAGAGCCGAAGCCGGTCCACCCGGTGGGCCAGCCCATCAGCGCCTCGACGAACAGCGGGTTCAAGGTTCGGGGCGTGTCGCAGGAACGCCCGCCAGCCGTCGGCGTCACCAGGACCTGGCGGCCAAGCAGCCCGTTCACCGGCGTGTTCGCGAGGCTCGTCGCCCCGTCCTTGTGATCCCGCGCCGTCGGCGTCGGCCAGAGGCGCATCATCTCCGTCCGGTTCCCGCCGCTCGAGCGCGTCCCCGAGCAGGCGCGCGGGGTCGGCCAGGTGGTCGCGCTCGCGGTGAGCGAGGATGAAAAGCCGTTCGCGCCTGTGGGGCGCACCGACTTCCGCTGCCGTGAAGAGGCCCGCCGCAAGGCGGTAACCCATGCCGACCAGTCCTCCGGCGACTTCGGGGAAGCCGAGGCGGAGATGATGGGCAACGTTCTCGAGGAACACGAAGGGCGGCTCGACCTCGCCGATGATCCGGGCGACATGGGGCCAGAGGTGCCTCGGGTCGTCCGCGCCCCGGCGCTTGCCCGCGACCGAGAACGGCTGGCACGGATAGCCCGCAGTGACGATGTCCACCGCGCCACGCCACGGGCGGCCGTCGAAGGTGGCAACGTCGTCCCAGACAGGTGCCGGATCCAGGGCCGCGTCTTCCATCCTCGCCACGAGGATGGCCGCGGCGTAGGCGTCCCGCTCGACGTAACCCACAGTGCGATATCCGGGGCATGCGAGGTGCAGCCCGAGATCGAGTCCGCCGGCACCCGAGCAGAGCGAGAGGCCGAAGAGGCACGCGTCGTCGGCTCCGGCAGACACGCCGGAGGAAGGTAGAGCCACGCCATCCACGTCGTCAGGCCGCGTGGGCCCCCTCGGCCGCGGCCGGGGTCTCGCCCAGCCGCTCGGCCTTCACCTCGGCGAAGGTCCGACCATCGCCGTCGAGGATCACGTCTTTGCCGGTCTCGGTCTGCCAGCGCTCGACGGCGACATCGACATAGGCGGGGCTGATCTCCATCGCGAATACCCGCCGGCCGTTGGCCTCGCCGGCCATGATCTGCGAACCGGAGCCCGAGAACGGCTCGTAGCAGAGGCCGCCGCGGGCGACGTGCTGGCGCATCGGGATTCCGAAGGCGTCGAGCGGTTTCGGGGTCGGGTGGTCCGGGCGCTCGTCCTTGGCGAAGGACGGCATCTCCCAGGTCGAGGGCAACGTTTGCTCGGCCACCTTCGGCGGGCGGTTCGGGCGGCGCCAGCCCATGAAGCAGGGCTCATGCTTCCAGAGGTAGTGCGAGCGGGTGAGGACACCGCGGTCCTTCGCCCAGATGATCTGCTGATGGACGAAGGCCCCCGCCTTCTCCCAGCAGGCCTCGAGCATCGCCTGGCGGCGCGAGGCGTGCCAGCAGTACCAGGCGGCGTCCTCGGTGATCGCCTCGGCGACGGCCGCGGCTATGAAGCCGTCGTAGAGCTCCGCGCCCTGCGAGCTGTCGTCCCAGGTCACACCATAGGACTGCGACCAATCCTTGTTTCGCGTCGGGTGGTTCGAGCCGTCGTAGTCCACGAGATACGGCGGGTCGGTCGCGAACAGCACCGCGCGCTCGCCGTTCATCAGGCGGCGGACATCGTCGTGGTTCGTGCTGTCGCCGCAAAGCAGCCGGTGGTCGCCGAGGATCCACAGGTCGCCCGTCCGCGAGGCCGGATTGCGCGGCGGTTCGGGGATGGTCACCGGCGGCACGGAGCCCCCGGCGCCACCTTCTTCTTCACCGCCCCCGTCCGGATCGAAGGCCAGCAGCTTGTCCAGCTCGCCGTCCGAAAAGCCGACCAGCGACAGGTCGTAGTCGTCGGCCAGCAGGTCCTGCAGCTCGGCCGAGAGCAGCGCCTCGTCCCAGCTGCCGAGTTCCGTCAGCTTGTTGTCCGCGATGCGATAGGCGCGGCGCTGCGCCTCGGTCAGGTGGCCCAGCACGATCACCGGCGCCTCGGTCAGACCGAGTTGCGTCGCTGCCAGCACGCGACCATGGCCCGCGATGAGCTCGCCGTCTTCACCGACGAGGCACGGCACGGTCCAGCCGAACTCGGCCATGCTGGCGGCGATCTTCGCGACCTGGTCGGGCCCATGCACCTTCGCGTTCTTCGCGTAGGGTTGCAGGCGCGCAAGCGGCCAGGTCTCGATCCGCTCAGGGGCGAAGGCGAGGGTCATGGGCGGGTGTTTTCCGTCGCTGAGGTGGATGCCGGCCGGACTCCGGACGCCGGATGCCGCTCTGGACTCCAAGCGGGGTCCAGCGGCATCCGGGGTATCCGGCCCGCAAACCAGCGTTCATTGGTGTTCGCGCAGGAGGCGGGTGGCTCCGGATTTCGGGTGGCTTCCCAAAAATCCGGCCCTGTCGCTGGCGAAATATTGCGCCAAGCCCGCCAGCATACATAGTCGCCAGGAAGGAACCATTGGTTTCAATGGGTTGGCGGCATCGGCGCCGGCTGGATACCGCGCTGGATCCGGGAGTCCACATGCGCGGTCCGTCCCGCGCGCGCCTCTCCCGAGTATATCCGTTTTCTAACCCGGGAGAGCCGATTTTGTCTCAGCGAAAACTGTCCGCCGGACACTTTCCCATTGCGCCCATGGGCTTACGCGCCAGTGGCCAGCGCGATCACCTTGCGCTTTGACAGGCTGCGATTGAACGACCGCCGGTTGAGGGTCAGCGCGATCACCGAGAGCCCGTATTGCCAGTGCTGATGCGCCGCCGAGCGCCGCAGACCGACCGCCCAGCAGATCTCCTTCCAGCGCTCGCCGTGCGCCTTCATCCAGACGATCTTGCCGTCGAGCGGCTCGAGACAGGCCGTCCAGGTCAGCGTCTCCTCCATCCGGCTGATGTCCTGCGGCGAGGGCAGAACGCGCATCGGTTTCGGCTCCTGGCCAACCTTGTCGCCGAAGCTGTGGACGATCTCGGGCCATGTGCTGAAGTATCCCTGCCGCCGCGGCTCGGGCATCCGCTTCAGCACGAGGGCCGCCACGGCGAGCCGCTCCTCGACCATTGCCGGGGTCCAGTCCGTCATTGCTGCACCTCCTGTTCCGAGGGGCGCGCGCCGTAGAGGCGCTCGCCGAGTTGCCGTACCAGTTCCCGCTCAGGCCAAGTAAGTCTCTGGTCGTCAAGCGAAACTGCGAACACACCTTGCTCCTTCCAGCCATCGCGCTTGACCTGTTCGGTGTCTCGGCGATGGCCGCCATAGCCCTTGGGATGCCACCTCATTGGACGCCTCCCTTGGTCTCCAGCGCCCAGAACAGGATCGCGATGGCGTCGGCCTCGTTGTCATCGGCGGGGCTGAAGCCGCGCGCCCGGGCGGCCGCGATCATGGCGTCCTTGTTGGCGTTTCCCTTGCCGGTCGCGAAGCGCTTGATCGTGCCCACCGGGACGCCCTCGTAGGGTACGCCGCGCAGCTCGGCCCATGCGGTCAGCGTGGCCATGAGCCCGCCGTAGACATGCGCGGCGTCCGTGCCGGCGTGGCGGCGGACTTCCTCGAACCAGATCGCGGCGATGGGCCCGGAGAGCCGATCCAACTCGGCCAGCCAGTTCGTGAAGCGCAGGTAGCGCATGCCGCCACCATCGAAGCGACCGGGACGGAAGGACACGGTGCCGGAGGTGATCAGCCCGTCGGCGCCATGCAGCGCCCACCCCGTGGTTGTGCCGAGATCGAGCGCGAGCAAGGTGCGATCGGCGCGGAACGCGGACGGCAGATCGGGGATTGCCTCACGAGCGGAGGTGGCGAGAGTCAGGTCAGCCATGGGTGGTCTCCTCTTCTGGTTGGCTGCTCGGGTGGAAGACGACGGCGGTCTGGTGCTTGGCGGTACGGGGCCGCCGTCGTCGGATCGGGATGTGAAGAAAGCGTCGAGCCCCGCGCGCGCGGATACCCATCGACGTATGGGAGGAGAGGCCAAACCTGCCGGTTGGCCTCCCCATACGTAGTATGGGGGCTTCCCCACTCGCCTCATGTTTTGGGCATAAAGCTCTGTTTTAATTGCGCTTTTAGGGGATAAGCGATGAGAGAGGCCGATGAGGAGGACCTTTCTCATCCTCATGCCCAACCCATTGATTTCATTGAGCCATGAGGAAGGGATGAGGATGAGGAAGGCCGCGCTCATGATGAGGAAGTCAGTCATGGGCCTCCTCCGGATAGACCCAGACGGAGGGGTTCTCGACCTCTCGCGCGCGGCCGGAATGGGGGCATTTGTAATGGGTCGGCAGGACCGGGACGCCCTCGTCGAGAACCTCGCCGGTCTCGGCGTCGATGACGGGATCGCGGCCGAAGCGCATGTCTCGGACGACGAGATACCCGAAATGCGATTGCGTGCCGGGGAAGCCGTGCTCCAGAAAATTCCGGCGGAACTTGATCTGCCCCTTGGTGGCGAGGACCGCGAGCCGTTCGCGAATGCTGTACCGTCCGCCGAGATCGTGCTGGTTCTCGAACGCCTCGGCGAACTGGGTGGCGGTGTAGAGCCGTCCCTCGGCCGCCTCGTCGAAGATCAGCCCGAGGACGACCAGGTTCTTGCGATCCCGCTCCGCGTCATGCCTGGCGCCCAGATCCTTGCGCACCAGCCGCTCGCTGCTCGGGGTGAGCTCGATCCAGGTGCCATTCACCTTGTCGACCACCTTGGCAGGCAGCGCGGGCCCGTTGCGCAGCTCGATCTCCAGCCGGCGCTCGCTGACCTCTTCGTCGGGCCGGTGCAGGATCAGGCCGGTGGTGTAGAAGCCGCGGAGCGCACTGGCGCCGGAGAGCGCCAGGAACGGGTCCTCCTTCACCTGGTGCTTCGAGAGCTTCTTGGTGTGGTGGACGAGGATCACGCCGCAGCCGGGATTGACGTGGTCGCGCAGCACCTCGACCCGGTCCTTGAGGAAGAACATCATGGCGGCGTTGTCGTTCTCGCCGCCGCCGTCCGGCCCGCCGTCGAAGAGGTTCCGGATCGGGTCGATGCAGAGGATGTCGAGCGGTTCGTCGGGGAATGCGGCCCTGATGGCCTCGGCCACGCGTGCGCTGCCCTCGGCATCGAGCAGCATCCGCAGCTTCGGCGTGACGATCAGGTTGTCGCGCGCGGCCGCGATCAGCTCGGGCGGCAGGCCGATCTGCTGCATGCGTTCGCGCAGGTAGTGGTACTGGATCTCGGCCTGCAGGTAGAAGATCCGCAGCGGCCGCGGCGGCGTGAAGCCGAGGAAGGGCACACCCGCCGCCATGTGCACGAGCAACGCGATCAGCAGATCGCTCTTGCCGACCTTCGGCGCGCCGCCCAGCACCAGGAGCCCGCTTGGCGTCAGCACGCGCGGGCCGATGATGTCGTCCGGCATCGGGCTCGTGTCGTCGAGGAGCGCGCCCAGAGTGAAGGTCGGCAAGTCCGTCTGCGTGGGCGCTGCGCTGTCGAGGCGGATCAGCGGCGGCCCGTACCGCTTGATGTGCAGCTCCCACAGGCGGTTCGTCTCGCGCTTCAGCCGGTCGAGTGGCCAGGATGGGCGCAGCATCGCGGCGTTGTAGCCGCAGATCGCCGTCCAGCCCTCGTCCATCGACATCCGGCCCTCGTGGACCAACCGCAGGAAATAGCCGATGGCGGCCGAGGCGCCCTCGAAGCGGGACCAGTCGTCCGTGCCGCCCTCGTGCACCGGCGTCATGAGCACATCGCCGATGGCGGGTTTCTCGCGGGGCTCACCCGTGGCCATACCGACGCCTGCCATGGGCGGCATATCGGCGACGCGCTCGGCCATTTCAGCCAGATCGACCTCGAGCTCGGCTCCCTCGCGGATCTGCACGAGCCGGGTCAGCCCGCCCTTGTGATAGACGGTGCCGGGCACTCGGATCGGCTGGTGTGCCGAGCGGAAGTGCGTGTCGCCGCCGACCTTCAGCGCGATCTCGCCGCGGAGCTGGCAGAGCCGGGCGAGATCGGCGCCCTCCGCGGGCTCGGTCAACTTCCACCAGACATGCAGCTTGGTCGCGCCCTCGGGCGTGCGACCGCCGCTCTCGACGATCAGGGTCGGCCTGCCGAGATGGTGGAGGAGGTGATCGAGCTTCGCCGGGATGTCGCCGGAGTCGAGATCGACCACGAGGCTCTGCATCTGCAGGACGTCAGCGGCGCGGGCCTGGCCCGTTTCCGCAACGGTGCCGGGGATGACATAGACCGCCGCGCCCTCGCGCGCGGCCCAGCCCGCGAAGGTGGCGAGCTTCTCGGGGGCCGAAGCGTCCGCGTCGATCCAGATGTTGTGGGGGCGGCCGTCCTTGCCCTGACCCTTGTCGACAAAGCCGCGCACCGGGATCATGCCCTCGGAATAGCCGAAGACCACGTCGACGAAGCGGGCGATCTGACCTGCGTCCGGTTCAACGGCGAAAGGATCGTCCAGCGGCGCCGCGTCATTGAAATCCCGCCACGGGTTGAAGTGGACGATGTTGTCGTCGCTCATGCCGGCAGGCTCCAGCAGCGCTCGGCCCACGCGCAGAACCGGCATTCGAAGAAATCGCGATTGGCAGCGATACGCGGCAGCAGCTCGCCCGCATCGGTGGCCCGCAGGATCCGCACGCCCCGATCCGACATGCGCTGCGCGAGATCGGCATCGAAGGGCACGAGCTCGTGGTGCAGCTCTGCCGTGTCCTTGTTGATGGCGGTGAAGAGCGCCGGGTTGGCCGAGATGTCCGGCACCGCCGCTTCCATGTAGGCTTGGTAGAGCGCGATCTGGGCGGCGTAGACCGGCTTTGCGACGGTGACGCCCTTGGCCACCGTCTCGCGCCAGTTCTTCGCGTTCATGGTCTTGCATTCCCAGAGCGCCGGCGCGCGAAACCCAAGCGCCGCGGGAGCCTCGGCGACGATCCCGTCGACATGGCCGCGGATGCGCCCGCCAGCGACGGAGAAGCCGAACTGCCCGCCGTCACGTTTCCGGGTGACCAGATCGAGCCCCGCCGCCCGCAGCCAGCGGATGGCGAGATCCTCGAGCTCATGCCCGATCGCGAAGATCCGGAGCGAGCGGCCGGAAAAGTCCTGGCCCTCATCCTTCGGCGCACGCGCGAACTCGAACTGCAGCGCGCGTTCGCAGGCATGGCCGAGCCGAGACGCGCCGAGGTAATCCCGCGCGGGTGTTGCTGCCCGTTCGGCCTCGAGCGCGGCATCCACGGCGGCGTTGATGCGCTCCGCGATGCCGGGGCGGTGGTTGTAGTCCAGCATCAGAACGGGATCTCCGACTCGGCGGCGATCTCCGCCATCTCGGCGCGGAAGGCCTCGATGGTGGTGACGATGAGCCGGTGCACGTCGTTCTGGGTCAGCTGGCCCAGCGGCCGGTCCCAGCCGATGCGCTCCATCTCGGGGGCGAGCGCACGCATGACGGCGGGCAGCGCTTGAGTTTCCTCTTCGGTGAAATCGACCATGCTCAGTCCTCTCTTCGCTTTGCGGGTGAAGGCCGCCTGGCAGCCCATGGAACAGAACCAGCGGCGGGTGCGGTGTGGCCGCGGCCGGTGGGGATCGAACCAGCCGAAGCCGCGCGTGCGGGATGTGCAGACGGCGCAGAGCACCGGCCGCGGATGCCAGAGGCGATCACGGCCCGGTCGATCCGGAGCCTCTGCGGGCGGGGATGGGATTTCCGCGACATGGTTCACGCCGCCCTCCGCTCGGGCGCGGCCGACATGACGAGCCGGCGAATGTCGCGCCGGTTGAACTGGAAGGTGATCAGCGCCGAGGCGCGGTAGCGGGTGAGCCCGTAATCCTGCCGCTGCGCGGGCAAGAGATACTGGAGCTGTTTCTCTGTCGGCGCCTGGCCGAGCCAGCGCCGGGACTTGAAGGCGCTCTCGTCGGTCTCGTGTTCGTTCAGCCAGTCGTCGGCCTGCGCTAGACAGACGGTGCGCTCGCCCACGCCGAGGAGACGCGTCCGTTCATTCTTCCCGCCGCCTACGGCATGCCAGCGGCCCTCGAGGAAGAACACGCCGCCCCAGGCGTTGAAGCCGCTCGCCATGAGCGCGGAGTCGTCGTCGAACAGATCCTCCCAGGCGAAGCTGGAGCGCTCGAGTAGGTCGATTTCAGTCAGGACGACGGTATCGAGCGGTGGCGCCCCGTCGCTCAGAAATTCGTATCCGCAGATCGGGCATTGTCGGGCTGCGAGCGGGACCGTCGCCTCGCATTCCGGGCAGGTCTTCGTCGGCGCGTCGCACGGTGCGGGATCGCGGCCGTCGAGATCGACGTCCTGCTCCAGCGTGCCGTGGGTCAGGCTCGAGATCCCGAAATCCAGCACGATGCAGTCGGTCTTGACGATGCCGGGGTGCTCGGCGGGATCGACGGTGCGCAGGCCGCGCCCGACCATCTGGATCATTGTGGACTTGCAGGAGCTGGGGCGCAGCAGCACCACGCAGGAGGTGGGCGGGTGGTCCCAGCCTTCGGTCAGCACCGCCACGTTGACGATGACCTGAATTTCGCCAGCGGCATAGGCTGCGAGGATCCGGCGGCGTGTCTCGGAGCCGAGATCGCCATGGATGACCCCGGCGGGGATCCCGTGGCCATTGAAGGCTTCGGCGACGTTTTCCGCGTGGGCGACCGTCGAGCAGAAGACGACGGTCTGCCTGTCGCCGGCTTTCTCGCGCCAGTGCCGGATGACCTCCTCCGTGATCGGCGCGCGGTTCATGATCTCCGCAACCGCGCCCATGTCATAGTCCGACGCGGTCTTTCGGACGGCACGCAGCTTCTCCTGCACGCCCACATCGATCACGAAGGTCCGCGGGGGCACCAGGTGACCCGAGGCGATCAGCTCAGCCAGCGTGACCTGGTCACCGACATTGTCGAAGACCTCGCGCAGGCCCTTCCGGTCGCCGCGGTTGGGCGTCGCCGTGACGCCGAAGATGCGCGCACTGGTATTGGCGTCCCGAACGCGGTCAATGATCCGACGATAGCTGTCGGCCACCGCGTGATGCGCCTCGTCGATCACCAGCAGGTCGAGAGTGGGCATCGCCTTCAGGCTGGCCGAGCGCGACAACGTCGGCGCCATGGCGAAGGTGACTTGTCCCGCCCACGACTTGGAGCCGGCATCCACAACGGATGTGGTCACCTCCGGATTGACCCGCGCGAACTTGGCGCGGTTCTGGCCGGTCAGCTCGTCACGATGGGCGAGAACGCAGGCCTTGACCTCCGTCTCCTCCACCAGCTTCCCGGTGACCGCGGACAGCATGATGGTCTTGCCCGCGCCCGTGGGCGCGACGCCGAGCGTGTTGCCGTGCTTCGAGAGCGCAGCAAGGCTGCGCTCCACGAAGACTTTCTGTCGGGGACGAAGCCGCATCGGACGCCCCTCACTGCGCCCAGGCCGGACGGCCGGGGGCCGCCGGAGTGTTGGCCTGCGATGCCGCTGCCGGCTGAGGCGCGGGCTGCGATTGCGGCTGGTAGCCGTGCCCGGGCGTGCCCATGACCTGCGCATAGTCGCGATGGTCGGGCGTGACCGCGGCGCGGATCTCGTTCTTGTCCTCACCCATCGCATCGGAGCCGATGTCGATGCGCGCGACGAACTCGAGCCCGTCGAGATCGGCGAAGCCGTTGATCCGGCGCGCCTCCTGCGCCTCAGGCGAGGTGTCCTTGTCCGAGATCCCGCGCGCAGAGTTCAGCATGCCGCGGACGAGGCTGCGGCCCATGTTGGCCCAGTCCGGGCCCTTGGGGCTGTGGAGCCCGATCAGCGTGAAGATCTTGCGCCGGGCATAGGGCCCCTCGAGCACCGTGAACTCCCCGTTGAGATACACGGCGCCGGTGGAGCCGCGCGTGGCATAGCCCCCGGTCCAGCCCTGCGTGGGATCGTCGAAACCGCCGGGGCGGATGGTCAGGCGCACCTTGGCCAGCGTGCCCTTCGGGATGAGGTTCGTGTTGGACTGCGCGTCGTTGAAATCGTTCCAGAGACCGGTCATGGGTGGGGTCCTTTCAGTTGGTGGGATCGGATTGAGGGGTCGCGGCGGGCGCCGGAATGCGCGGTGCGTCGGTGACGAGCGGGCGCGCATCGATCGGCAGGGGCTGACGGATCTTCTCGATGAGCTGGCCGAGATGCGGCGGCTCGAGCAGGTCGAGACGACCGGAGCGGTCCTTGGCCGGGTAGCCCCAGCTGTTCTGCGTCTGGCAGACGAAGACACGCTGCGGGACGCCGTTGTCGTCGGGCAGCGAGGTGAGCGTCAGCACCTCGTCGACGATGCCGGGCAGCTCGAGCCCGGTCTTCGAGCCGTCGATCTGCGGGACGAAGACCTTGCGATTGAAGTCGTCGACCTTCTCGTCGAGGATCCCGACGAAGATCACGTTCTTCGCCCGCGTGTGCTGCAGATGCGTAAGCCAGGCGATCATCTCGCGCCCGTGCAGCCCGTAGGCGCCGCGCACGTCCGGCTTGCCGGTCTTGTCCGAATGCGCCTCCGGCTGGCCCTTGCACCACTGGAAGCAGAGCCGACCCGCCACGGTGATCGAGTCGATGAAGACCGTGTCGTACTTCTCCAGCACCTGCGGATCGCCGTATTTCTGGCAGATCGCCTGGTAGTGGTCCTCGCTGTAGGGCTGGTCCTTGCGCAGCGCAGGGTTCGGGCCGCCGATGAACACCGCGAAGTCGCGGCATTCCCGCCATGTCCGCGGGCGGATCGTGTCGATTGCCAGCCCCTCGATGGCGAGATCGCCGGCCTCAAGGTCGAAGAACAGCGAGGTGGTCGAATTGAGCGTGCGCAGGAGCGTGGTCTTGCCGATGCCCGGCGGTCCGAAGATGGCGGCCTTCACGCCGCGCACCTCGGCCAGCCGCTCGTCGGCGGTAATGATCGGAAGGCTCATGCATCGCCTCCCTGCGGCCGGATCTCGACCTTCAGCGCACCGGTCTTCACGGTCCGAGCCGGCTCGAAGCCCTGGCGGATCGCATCGGGCCAGGCCGCGTATTTGCGCTCGGGCACCTTGAAGGCGATGTCGACATATTCGGCGGGATCGTCCCCGGCAGCGCGGATCCGCTCGACCATGGCCGCGAGCTGGGGCTGGTCCCACTCGACGCGTTTCGGTAGATCCGCGACCACGGTGAAATCGCCATCGTCGAACCGGACGGTGCCGGTGTCCTTGGCCTGCGCCTGCCGCTCTTCGGCGGCGCGGGTGGCGTAGCGGACCGTCAGCGCGGCATCGAGCCGGGCCTTCGCCGCCTTGGCGCGCTTCAGCGCCTCGTCGGTCTCGCGCTGGAGGATGGCCAGCAGTTCGACGGGCAGCCCGGCGATCTCCTGCGGGCTGAGCCCCGGCAGGTCATCGGGCGTGGGTGTGTTCTCGGGATATGGCATTGGGGTCTCCGGGATGGGGGATGGGGTTCAGGCGGCCTCGAGCAGGCGCATCGAGAGCGCCGCGCCGGACGGGCCGGGCTTCGGGCGAGCGACGGCGATGTAAGCGAAGGCATCGGGGCCGAGCCGGGACTGCACGAGGTGGACGAGGTTCTGTTCGGCCGCGCGCCGGGCGGCGGCCGCCACCAGCTGCAGCGCGCGTTGCCGGTCAGCCGGCAGCTTCGAGATGACCGACGTGGCATCGACGGCGAGGAAGCCCCGGTGATAGACCAGAGCCTCGCCGGGTTCGGCCTGCGCGATCCAGGCGGCGAGCCCGACCTCGTCGAGCCCCGGCCCGTTCGCGCCGTGCAGCTGCACGACCTCGGCCTCGGTGATGGGCGACAGGCGTCCCATCAGGCCGCTCCTGCGCGCGGCTGGGTGTCCATGGTGTGCTGGAGCTGGTCGCGCTCGAAGGCGACAATGTCCTCGAGCCGGTAGACGACCCGACCGCCGATCTTCATGTAGGCCGGGCCTTCACCCGCCCACCGCCAGCGCTCCAGGGTGCGATGCGAGATCGTCCAGCGCCGGGCGAGTTCCTTCTGATTCAGGCAATGCTTCTGCTGCATCGGCTCTCTCCGTTTGCGTGTGCTTCGGAGAGAGATTGCGAAATCCCGCTATGGGATGTCGTCAGGATCGCAGGGGGATGCAGAGGGGGATGGATATGGCCTTGCAGGACAGGCTTGGACGGCTCGTCGGGGGATCGTCATCCCCCTCCATCCCCCAGCCGATCCCACGCCGAGCGCGATCAGGGACCGCGCATGGGGGACGGGAATCGAGTCAGTCGATGTTCAGACGGTAGCCGCCGCGGCGGTCGGAGCGGATCAGCTGCCGCCAGTCCTTCTGCGACTTGAAGACATCGGCCATGCGCAGGCTCTTCGAGCCCGCTGAGGACAGGATGGCCTTGCCGCTCTGCCAGGGCTCGCCCCGCTGCGCGGCCTCGTGCAGGGCGCGGACGACTTGTGCCTGGATCGGGCCGAGCCGGAAGCGGTAGCCGTTGCAGCGCACCTCCTGGTAGTCGGCCGAGGCGATGAAGGTGCTCTCCTCCATCGCCGAGCCGCCCGAGGAGAAGCCGGACTGGAGCTCGAAACGATCGCGTTCCTCGCGCCTTAGAAGCAGATCCCCGATCATCACGAAGACCGGCTTGGCATCGCCGTAGAGCGAGGCATAGTCGGCCCGTGGCGTGCGAAACTCGCTGACATGAAGCTCGCCGCAGCGGAACAGCTGGAAGACGTCACAGGCGTACAGGT
>JAUHZL010000409.1 GCA_030425945.1 Alphaproteobacteria bacterium
ACCATGCCACCGCCCTTCAACCGGCGCTACCTGGAAAGTCGGCTGGCTTATCGCATCCAGGAACTGGCCTATGGTGGGCTGAAACCCGAGACCCTCAAACGGCTGGCGCGGCTGGGCGACGATCTCGATGGCGGAGATCGCCTGAAAAGTAAGCATTCGGCGTGTACCGCGGCTATGCGGCCTTGACGGCGTTTGCCGTTTGGCCTGCCGGCTTCCAGTTCCAGGGGAGCAGTTCGTGCAGGCGTGAGACGGGCGTGTCGGAGATGCGGGCGATGACGTCGGCGAGCCAAGCCTGCGGATCGATGTCGTTGAGCTTTGCGGTGCCGATCAAGGTGTACATCGCCGCCGCGCGCTGGCCGCCACGCTCTGAGCCCGCGAAGAGCCAGGATTTCCGGCCGAGAGCCACGCCGCGCAGAGATCGCTCCGCGGCATTGTTCGTCAGGCAGATCCGCCCGTCATCAAGGAACCGCGTGAAGGCTGGCCAGTGGTCGGGTGACAGCAGGTAGTCGATGGCTTTCGCCACCTTGGCGTGCTTCGACAGGAGCGCGCGCTCGCCGCGAAGCCAGCGCTCGAGGTCCGCGACTAGCGGGGCCGACTGACGCTGCCGCATCTCCATCCGCGCCTCCGGGGTCTGCCGGGTGACCATGCGCTCGATCTCGAACAGCGCGTCGATGCGCTTCACCGCCTCCACGGCGATGGGCGAGATCTCCTTGGGCGACTTGCCCTTGCGGATGTTGGTCTGCACGTCGGCGAGTTCGAAGAACTTGCGCCTCGCGTGCGACCAACACAACGCCGACGCCACCGGGCCGGGTTGTCGGGCGGCATCGTAGAGCTGGTTGTACCCGGCATAGGCGTCAGCCTGCAGGATGCCCTGCCAGCCTGCCAGATGTTTCGTCGGATGTTCCCCGGCGCGATTGGGGGAGAAGCGGAACACGACCGCGGGCGGCGCGGTCCCGTCGAAGGGACGATCATCGCGCACATAGGTCCAGAGCCGGGCGGTTTTCGTACCGCCGCGGGCCAACAGGGGTACCGTGGTGTCGTCACCATGCAGCCGGGCTGCGGTGAAGACATGTGCCTCGATCAGGGCGTTCAGCGGCTTCAACAATTCGGCGACCGCGCCGACCTGGTCGGCGAGCGTGGAGAGGCTGAGGTCCACGCCTTCACGGGCGTAGCGTTCGGCCTGACGGTTGAGGGGCTGGTGCTGGCCGTATTTCTCGAACACGATCATCGCCAGCAGGCTGGGTCCCGCCCATCCCCGCGGGATCGGATGGAAGGGCGCCGGGGGCTGGGTGATCTTCTCGCACGCCCGGCACGTGAACTTCTCCCGGACTGTCTGGATCACCTTCCACTGGCGAGGAATGACCTCCAGCGTCTCGGTGATGTCCTCGCCCATCTTCACGATGCGATCGGACCCGCAGCATGAACAGGTGCTGGACGCCTCGACCACCACGCGCTCGCGCGGCAGGTGATCCGGGAAGGCTTTCTTGACCGGTTTGCGCCGCTCGAAGGCACCGACCTTGGTCGTTTTCCGTTCGGCCTGCACCCGGTCCTCGGCGGCGTCTGCAATCAGCTCCCCGAGCTGGAGTTCCAGCTGGTCGAGCAACTTGGCGCTGCGCTCCGCGCTACGGCCATACTTGTCGCGCTTGAGCAGCGCGATCTCAAGCTTGAGGCCAGCGATCATCGCCTCGGAAGTCGAGACCACCGCGCGCGCTCGCGCGAGATCGGCTTCGGCCGTGGCTGCCCGCCCCTCCGCCGCCTCGGCGCGCTGCTCCGAAGCCGCGAGCGCGGCGCGCAGTTCTTCGAGTTCGGAGCGGGCTTCAGACATGGCGAAGGCCTACTACGATCCTTTGCCAAGAACCAGTAAAACAAGGACTTTCCGACGATTTATCCAACCTTCGCAGGGCGTTGCGTCCAGCGTGGGTTGCGCCAGTCGATCCCCTCGAGAAGATAACCGAGCTGCGCTGCTGACACCTGAACGGCCTCCCCAGAGCCGCCCGCGGGCCAGATGAACTTTCCCGCCTCGAGCCGCTTGGCGTAGAGCGACATGCCCACCCCATCATGCCAGAGCAGTTTCACGAGATCGCCCCGGCGCCCGCGGAAGCAGAAAATCTCGCCGGCATGCGGGTCGCGCCCGAGACCTTCCTGCACCTTCAGCGCCAGGCTGTTCATCCCGCAGCGCATGTCCGTCACGCCGCCCGCAATCCACACGCGCACCCCCGCCGGGAACGCGATCATTTGCCCTCCAGGATCGGCAGCAGCCGGGCCAATGCGTCCAGCTCCACCGACGAGGGGACAAGAAGGCGCCTTCCGTTCTTCAGAACAATCTCGAGCTGGACGGCAGGCTCCTGTCGCGGCGGCGGCTGAGCATCAACGTCCGGCGCCATCTTCACCGGCACGAACGCAGCGCCGCTTGCAGTCGAAAGCTCCCCGTTCCGATATTGTCGCCGCCAGACCGTCAGCAGCCCGCGGGAAATGCCGTGTCGACGGGCGGTCGCAGAAACCTGGCGATGTCCACGGTAGCTTTCCTCGACCAGCCGGATCTTGTCCGCATCGCTCCAGTGCCGACGCCGCGGCACGTCCTCGGCGGACAGGATCTCGATGTGCGGTGTGAACGTAAGGTCGACCATAAGGTCGGACTTACCATCACCCAACGCGCCCCGTTAGACGGCCTCCGCCGGAGCGATACGACGATTTCGGTGATCTTGTAATGGAGGATTATCAATAGGCTCCGTTGATCGTGCCGGAGTTTGTCAGCGTCAGGCTGCCTGCGAGCATGCGCACGGCGCGGCCCGCGGTGCCGCCCGG
>JAUHZL010000410.1 GCA_030425945.1 Alphaproteobacteria bacterium
GAAGGCGTCGAGGAAAATCTGCATGACCGGAGGCTCCAAGATGATGAGTCCACCATCCAGAATCCATCACGCCGACCGGCGCAACCCACTCAAACCCCCTGCCAAGCCCAAAAGCGATTCTCCTGCCCTCTGACCGGGAACCTGTGTCGGCGCGCAAGCAAGTCGAGAGCGGGGCTTGCGCCCGACGGCAATTGCGCCAGTCTCGGTCCCGAGACGACGGGGAGCGAGAGATGTTCGATCTGATCCTGCGCGGCGGCACCGTGGGCACGGCCGACGGGTGTTACGAGGCGGATGTTGCGATCCGGGACGGAAGCATCGCGGCGGTGGGCACGGGCCTCGGCCCCGCGCGCGAGACCCTCGACGCCGCTGGCAGGCTGGTGCTTCCGGGCGGCGTCGATCCGCACTGCCACATCGAACAGGTCTCCGGCATGGGCCTGATGAACGCCGACACGTTCGAGACGGCAACGGCGTCGGCAGCGATGGGCGGCACGACGACGGTCATTTCCTTCGCGGCGCAGGCCAAGGGGCAACGGCTGCGCGACGCGGTCGCCGATTATACCGCGCGGGCGCGGCGCGGGGCGCACATCGACCACGCCTTCCACATCCTGATCTCGGACCCGACCGTGCCCGACCTGGCGGCGGACCTCGCGGCGCTCGCCGCCGAGGGGCACCGGTCGATCAAGGTCTTCACCACCTACAACATCGGCCTCGACGACCGCGCGCTGATGGACGTGCTGGCGGCGGCCAAGTCGGCCGGCGCGCTGACCTGCATCCATGCCGAGAACGACGGCCTGATCGGCTGGACCAAGTCCCGGCTGCTGGCGGACGGGCACCATGCCCCGAAGCACCACGCGCTCAGCCATCCCCGGCTCGCCGAGATCGAAGCGGTCGAGCGCATGTGCCGCTTCGCCGAGTTCCTCGACACCCCGGTGATGCTGTTCCACATCTCGACCGCCGAGGGGGTGGCCGCCGTCCGGGCCGCGCGCGGACGCGGGGTGCCGGTCTGGGCCGAAACCTGTCCGCATTACCTGCTGATGACCGGCGAGGTGCTGGACCAGCCCGGACTGGAGGGCGCCAAGGTCATGTGCTCGCCGCCGCAACGGACGACCGCGGATCAGGAGGCCCTGTGGCAGGGACTGGCCCGGCGCGACCTCGAGGTGATCTCGTCCGACCACGCGCCCTACCGCTACGACGAGACCGGCAAGCTGACCGCCGGTCCCGGCGCGCGGTTCGACCAGATCGCCAACGGTCTGCCGGGGCTCGAGACACGGCTCCCGCTCATGTTCGACGCGATGGTGTCGCGCGGCGGGCTGGGGATCGAGGCGTTCGTGGACCTGACCGCGACCCGGCCCGCGCGCCTCTACGGTTTGCCGTCCAAGGGTCGGATCGCGCCCGGCTGCGATGCGGACCTCGTGATCTGGGACCCGGCCCGCCAGCACCGCTACGGCGAGAACGACCTGCACGACAACGTCGGCTACAACCCCTGGGCCGAGATCACGGTGACGGGCTGGCCGGACACGGTGATCCAGCGGGGTGCGGTGATCGCCGCCGGGGGCGTACTTCGGGCGACACCGGGACAGGGCCGGTGGCTGCCGCGCAGGCTGGCAACGCCGCATAGCGGGCATCCGGCGGCGGAAGTGACCTATCTGGAGTCCAAGGCATGACCACACCGACACGGCCCGAGGGGCCGGTGCAGCTGACGATCACGTTCCTCTACTACAAGGACGTGCCGCGCGCGCAGGCGTTCTATGAGCAGGTGATGGGCTTCCCGCTCGCCATCGACCAGGGCTGGACGAAGATCATGGCGATCGGCGGCGGCGCGCATGTCGGTCTGGTGGACGAAAGCCGGGGGATGCACAAGTGGGCCGAGACCCGGCCGGTTCAGCTCTGCATCCGGGTGGCGGACGTGGACGGCTGGTATGCCTACGCGCAGGCTCTGGACCTGCCCAACCTGTCGAAGCTCTTCGAGAACGACCAGCTCGGCATCCGCGCCTTCGTCTTCGACGATCCCGAGGGCTACCAGATCGAGGTGCAGACCGCGACGAGGCCGGGCGCATGAGCCGCACGATCCACGTTCTGAACCCGAATTCCTCGACCGAGGTGACGGCGCGGATCGATGCCGCGCTGGCCCCCTTCCGCCGCTTCGGGGTGCCGATCCACTGCCACACCCTGCCCGAGGGACCGCCCGGGATCGAGGATCAGGCCCAGGCCGACGAGGTCGTCGCTCCGCTGCTGCGGCAGGCGGCCGCGCTGGAGGGAGACGCCGCCGCCTTCGTGATCGCCTGTTTCGGTGACCCGGGACTGCACGCGCTGCGGGCGCGCACCTCGGTGCCGGTGCTGGGCATCCAGGAATGCGCCGTGCTGACCGCGATGACGCGCGGGCACCGTTTCGGCATCCTCGCCATCCTGCCCGCCTCGATCCCGCGCCACCTGCGCAGCCTCGGGGCGATGGGCGTGCTGCCGCGCGTCGCGGGCGACCGGGCGCTGAACCTGGGCGTCGCCGAGCTGGGCGACCGGCAGCGGACCCTTGCGCGGATGGCGGAGGTGGGCGAAACCCTGCGCGACCGCGACGGGGCCGAGGTGCTGATCCTCGGATGCGCGGGCATGGCGAGCTATCGCGCCGATCTGGAACAGGCCATCGGGCTGCCGGTCATCGAACCGTGTCAGGCAGCGGTCGGCATGGCGCTGGCCCGGATCGCGCTGGAGGAAAAGGACGAGACATGAGACTGGACGAAACCGCCAAGGGCGTCTTCACGATCGCGGTGACCCCGTTCCTGCCGGACGGGGCGCTGGACCTCGACAG
>JAUHZL010000411.1 GCA_030425945.1 Alphaproteobacteria bacterium
TGAAGTCGATGACCTCATCGCGCTCGGCGGTGATCGACATGCCGGCGATGATGGTGTCGTAGTTGCCCGACACGAGGTTCGGGATGATCGAATCCCAGTCGTTCTTGACCCATTCGCAGGTCAGTTCGGCGCGCGCGCAGAGCTCGTCGCCCAGCTCGCGCTCGAAGCCGTCGACCTCGCCCGCGTCGTTGATGAAGTTGTAGGGAGGGTAGGCGCCCTCCGTGCCCATGCGGACGGTCTGGCCGTGGCCGGCGGCGAAGGCCACGGTGGCGGTCATCGCCAGCGCGGCAGTGCCCAGAAGAAGCTTTTTCATAGTCTGACTCCCGTATTGTTCGGTTCTTGCCTCAGGCCGCCGTGGCGCTGAGGAATTGCTGGAGACGCGCGGATTTCGGCGATCCGAACAGCGCGTCCGGTGGGCCTTCTTCCTCGATCAGGCCCTGGTGCAGGAAGACGACGTGATCGGACACGTCGGCCGCCAGTTTCATGTCATGGGTCACGATGAGCATGGTCCGCCCCTCGTTCGCCAGATCCTTTATCACCCGCACGACTTCCTGTTCCAGTTCCGGATCGAGGGCCGAGGTCGGCTCGTCGAACAGGAGGGCGCGCGGTTCCATGCAGAGCGCCCGCGCGATGGCCGCGCGCTGCTGCTGGCCGCCCGACAGCTGCGCCGGGTAGACGTCGCATTTCTCGCCGATCCCCACCTTGTCGAGCAGGCGGCGGGCGCGCTCCTCGACGGCGCCGCGCTCCTGGCGCAGCACGGTCAGCGGGGCTTCCATGACGTTCTCGAGGATCGTCATGTGGGCCCAGAGATTGAACTGCTGGAACACCATCGACAGGTTGGTGCGGATGCGGATCACCTGCTGCCGGTCGGCGGGCACCCGGCCATGGCCGGTCCCTTTCCAGCGCACCGGCTCGCCGCAGAAGACCACGTCGCCCTGCTGGCTGTCCTCGAGCAGGTTGGCGCAGCGCAGAAGGGTGGACTTGCCCGAGCCCGACGAGCCGATCAGCGAGACGACATCGCCCTTGCTGGCCGAGATCGAGACGCCCTTGAGCACCTCGAGCCCGCCATAGGCCTTGTGGATGTCCCTGAGGTCGAGGACGGGGGCACTCTCGTCTGTCACGCGGGTCTCGGCTCTGTCGTGCGGTTGGGTCCGGAGTAGGGCCGAGAAACCGCCGGGGATCAAGGTCGGACCGCGCGTCAGGCGGTGTTTTTCATGGCACCTGCCCGAAGATCGGGCGGTTCCGGCAGCGGCAGGTCCAGATAGCGGCTCTCGGGCAGGGGGATCACCGCGCGCAGGCCGAGGGTCAGCGCGTCGGCGGCGGGAAGGGCGGCCAGCGCCTCGGCCAGCGCGGCCCGGTAGGGGGCCGGGTCTTCGCCGGCCCGGGTGATGAAGCTCTGGCCCGGCGAGGGACCGGTGCGGCCGATGATCCGGACGCGGGCCGCGAGCGGCTCCCACCGCTCGAGCATCCGCCAGGTCACCGCGTCGAGGGCGGCGATGTCGGCGCGCCCCTCGGCCACCGCGCGCAGGCTTTCGGCGTGGGCCCCGGTGACCAGCGCGGGCGTGAAGCGCAGCCCGCGCGCCTGCGCCCAGATCCAGGGCGCGCCCCAGCCCGAGTGGCTGTCCCCGCCGTTCAGCGCGAAGCGCGCCCCGGCAAAGGCCTCCGGCGTTTCGCGCGGGTCGTCGGCCCGCACGACGAAGACGCTGTAGTACTCGCCCGGACCGGCCTGCGGCAGCCCGTAGTCGGAAGCGCCGATCAGGGTGACGCGGCCGTGCAGGCGGGACCGGTAGGGCAGGTTGCAGGCGTGCGACAGGACGAGGTCGGGCGCCCGCCACAGGTCCCACATGTCCGCCGCGTGATCGAGCCCGGCGGGCGCGGAGACGCCGTGATCCGCCAGCGCGGCCCGGAGCAGGGTCCAGAAGGTATCATGCGCGGACCGGTTTTCCGGCCGCAGGTACATCGGGAGACCGGCGCGCATGGCTCAGCCGCGCCCTTCGACCCGCTGGCGCGCCAGCGCCGAGTCGCGGTCGTTGACGCCCAGCAGGCTGGCGGCCAGCCGCATCAGCGCGTCCTCCTCGTGGTCGCGCACGCCGTCGGCGAGCACGACCTCCCAGAGCGCCTCGATCACCCCGGTGCGGTCCTCGTAGGCCACGCCGTCCTTGATTGCGCGGGTGAAGCGGACGGTATCGGGGGCCTCGGCCTCCAGCGCCTCGGCCTCGCGGCGCAAACCGGCGGCTTCGAACGGCGATAGGCCGTGGCGGCGCGCCAGTACGCGGTCGATCCGGTCGGCCTCCTCGGGGGCGTAGTCGCCATCGGAGCGGGCGAGGCGGACGAGCAGGGCGGCCAGCGCCAGCCTTGCATCGGGCTCGGGCAGGCGGTCGGGGGCGGGGGCCGTCAGGCGGCGCAGGAGATCACCGAACATGGGACGAGATATATGCGGCGGGGCCGGGAAGGCCAAGCCGGGCCGGTCGCGGCTAAGAATATTAGGGTGGCAAGGACTCGCTAACGGTTTTGTCTCGCAAGCCATTGATAATAATCATTATTATTCGGGCCGTGGTTGCTGATCGGTTAAAATCCTAAAATTCTTAGGGAACCCGGCCCGCCCGGCCCCCCGCCAGAGGCCCGACCCCGCCGCCCCCTCCCGCACCCCGGCGCCCCCCGCCCGCGTCGTCCCCCCTTTGACAGCGCCCGGAAAACCCGCTTCCTTGCGCCGCGCACCCTGCAGGAGGCCGCCATGCTGGAACTCGATCATCTCGCCGTCTCCGCCGCCGATCTCGCGGTCGGCACGGCCCG
>JAUHZL010000412.1 GCA_030425945.1 Alphaproteobacteria bacterium
CGATAACGTTGCCATCGCCGAGCAGGCTGTCATCGTCCAGAACCGGATGCGGGCCGGGGCCGGACTGAAGCGCGGGGGCGGGGAAGCCCCGTATCATCCCTTCGCCACGTCCGAGAGCGCCCCGATCGTCTTTTCCGCCGTGGCTGCAAGCGTGCCGCTGCTGGAGGAGGCCACGGTCGAGGCGGTCGTGCGGTTCTATGCCGAGTATACGGACCTTCAGGCTTTGGCCGGAGATATGCGCAGCGATTTCGCCCGCAGTCTGCCGATCTGGAGGCGTGTGGCGCTGCACGAGCAGCTGACCCGTCGGCGGCGCAGTACACTGTTGTGGGGGCTGAAGGCCTATGCCGCAATCAATGTCGATCTGGGCGTTCCGAACCCGAACGACATCCCGCGGTCGGGATTGAACCCGGATATCGTGCCATGACCGGGATCGGGACCCAAACCTGGCTCGTTGCCTCAGATGTCGCCGCTGATCGGCTTGTCCGGGCTTTTCTCGGCATGTTTGGTCGGCTGGGCCACGTCGAACTCCTCGTCGATCATGCTCCAGATATAGGGCGCGCGACGCGGTCCCGCAATCCCGCGCGCGCTCAGCCGCCCGCCTCGAACCGCAGTTCCTGCTGCCGGGAGGGCATCTTGTCGATGGTGCGGGTGATCTCGCGGACGTCCCAGGGGGCGGGCTTGCGGAGTTCGACCTCGCCGTCCTTGTCCATGATCACCAGCATGAAGCCGCGCGGGCGCAGCTGGGTGCGGGGCTGGCTGCCCGAGCCACGCTCGGCGTCGACGATCACCACCACGTCGCGCTCGGCCAGCGCGTCGGGCCGGTCGGCCAGCAGCGCGACCTGCTCGGCGAAGCGCGGGTCGTTCGGGCTGTCGGCGAAGACCACGACGGGCCGCGCCACCCAGAGAAAATCGTTCAAATCGACGTCATTCGCCTGCAGGACCGGCAGGACCGTGTCCTCGGCCGGGGTGGCGTCCTGCGCTGCCAGGGCACCCGGCAGGGCAAATGATGCAATCAAAACAAGGTGGAACAGTCGTGTCATCGGGCCTCCGGTCGCTTCGCATATAGGCGGTGCGACGGGGCCTGCCCAGCCGCCGGGCCGCTTTTTTGCGCGCCCCCGCGTTAAGCCCGCGGCGACCGCCGGGGCGTACCGTCCCTCTCCGAACCTGAACCGCGGGCCCGAGCACCGCCGGGACGCACGGGAGAGAGCCTTGGACGTCATCCTGCATGTCGGCGCGCACCGGACCGGCACCACCACGCTGCAACGCTTCCTCGCCGCCAACCGGGCCGCCCTGGCCGGTCACGGGATCGCGGTCTGGGGACCCGAGCGCACGCGCGACGGGCTGTTCTCGGGCCTCGTCAAGGCGCCGCACCGCATCACGCTGGAGGACGAGCGGCGCGGCCGCCGGTCCTGCGGCGTGATCCGGGTGGAGCTGCAGCGGCTGGCGGACCGGGGGATCGGCACCCTGATCGTCTCGGAAGAGAACATGATCGGCTCGATGGAGAACAACATCTTCAACCGGCGGCTCTATCCCCACGCGGGCGAGCGGCTGGAGCGGTTCTTCGACGGCTTCGGCGCGCAGACGGTGCGGGTCGCGCTGGGCGTGCGCAGCTACGACCGGGCCTGGGCCTCGGCGCTGGGCTATTTCCTGAAGGCGGGATTCCCGCTGCCGGAGGACGCCGGGATCCGCGCGCTGGCCGAGCAGCCGGGACGCTGGCGGCACGTGGTCCGGCGCATCGCGCAGGTCTTCCCGGCCGCGAAACTGGCGGTCTGGCCGTTCGAGGCGCTTGTCGGCCTGCCGGAGGTGCAACTCGCCGCCCTGCTGGGCCGGCCGCTGCCGGGCCCCTTCGCCGCGACCCGGGAATGGCACAACGCGGGCCCCTCGCGCACGGCGCTGCACGGCCTGCTGGACGGGGCCGGGGCACCGGCCACAGCGCTGGCGCGGATCGGGGCCGGGCCGGGGGCGTGGCACCCGTTCACACCGGGCGAGACCGCGATGATGCGGGCCGCCTATGCCCAGGACCTCGGCTGGCTCAGGGCCGGGGCCGAGGGGCTGGCCACCTACACGGACAGCCCGGCCGCCGAGCCGGGCGCGACAGGACAGAGAAGAGGAGGTCAGAATGACCAACAGCACGGACGCATGGCGCGCACTGGCCGCGAAGGAATTGCGGGGCCGCTCGCCGGATGAGCTGACCTGGACCACGCTGGAGGGCATCCCGGTCCGCCCGCTCTACACCGCCGAGGACGTCGCGGCGCTGCCCCACATGGGCGGGCTGCCGGGGATGGAGCCGTTCACTCGCGGGGTGAAGGCCACGATGTACGCCGGGCGGCCCTGGACGATCCGGCAATACGCCGGGTTCTCGACCGCCGAGGAGTCGAACGCCTTCTACCGCAAGGCGCTGGCGGCGGGACAGCAGGGCGTCTCGGTCGCCTTCGACCTGGCCACCCACCGCGGCTATGACAGCGACCACCCGCGCGTGGTGGGCGATGTCGGCAAGGCCGGTGTCGCCATCGACAGCGTCGAGGACATGAAAATCTTGTTCGACGGCATCCCGCTGGAAAAGGTCAGCGTCTCGATGACGATGAACGGCGCGGTGATCCCGGTGCTGGCCAACTTCATCGTCACGGGCGAGGAGCAGGGCGTGCCGCGCGCGCAGCTTTCGGGGACCATTCAGAACGACATCCTGAAGGAGTTCATGGTCCGCAACACCTACATCTACCCGCCCGAGCCCTCGATGCGGATCATCGCGGACATCATCGAGTACACCTCGAACGAGATGCCGAAGTTCA
>JAUHZL010000413.1 GCA_030425945.1 Alphaproteobacteria bacterium
AGTCGCGAAAAAATAGGTCAGTGTCGCCATTCGGGCCCCCACGCCGCAGATCGGTCAGGCTGTCGCGCCCGGTTGACTTTGCAAGACCCTACGGCGGTGCTAAGCGGTGTCAACGTCTGTCGGCCTGCCCGGGCCGCGTCCGAGAAAGGCCCCCAGATGCCCTCCCATGTCGAACCGAAACTGATTTCCGGCAACGCCAACCTGCCCCTCGCCAACGCGATCTGCCGCCGCATGTCGGTGCATCGCGGGATGCAGGTGGGCCTCGTCAACGCCCGTGTCGAGCGGTTCAACGACGGCGAGATCTTCGTCGAGGTCTTCGAGAACGTCCGCGGCGAGGACATGTTCATCGTCCAGCCGACCTCGAACCCGGCGAACGACAACCTGATGGAACTGCTGATCATCGCCGATGCCCTGCGCCGCTCGTCGGCCGCCCGGATCACGGCGATCATCCCCTACTTCGGCTATGCCCGCCAGGACCGCCGCACCAAGGCGCGGACCCCGATCACCGCCAAGCTGGTGGCCAACATGATGGTCGAGGCGGGGATCGAACGGATCCTGACGATGGACCTGCACGCGGCCCAGATCCAGGGCTTCTTCGACATCCCGGTGGACAACCTCTATGCCGCCCCGGTCTTCGCGCTCGACGTGCGCCACCACTTCAAGGGCAAGCTCGACTCGGTCACCGTGGTCTCGCCCGACGTCGGCGGCGTGGCGCGCGCCCGCGAACTGGCGCAGCGGATCGGGGCGGGCCTCGCCATCGTGGACAAGCGGCGCTCGAAACCGGGTGTCGTGGAAGACATGACCGTGATCGGCGACGTGAAGGGCCAGACCTGCATCATCGTGGACGACATCTGCGACACCGCCGGGACGCTGGTGAAGGCCTCCGACCTGCTGCTGAGCGAGGGGGCGTCTGAGGTTCACGCCTACATCACCCACGGTGTGCTGTCCGGCCCGGCGGTCGAGCGCGTCACCAAGTCGAAGATGAAGAGCCTCGTGATCACCGACTCGATCGCGGCCACCCCCGCGGTGATCGCCGCGCCGAACATCCGGGTCGTGCCGACGGCGCCGGTCTTCGCGCAGGCGATCCTGAACATCTGGAACGGCACCTCGGTCAGCTCGCTCTTCGAGCAGGACACCCTGACGCCGATCTACGAGGGCATGTACTCCGCCGCCTGACCCTGCGGCAGCCGGTCAGTCGATCTCCCAGTCATCGGGGTGGCTGAGCTCGCCGATGGCCGTCCAGGCCGCCCGGATCCGGGCCACGCGCGTGTCGCCCCAGGTACGAAAGACCAGCGTGAAGCCCTCGCGCGTGATGGCGTCAGCGCTGAGGTCGGCGCGCAGGTTCGTCTCGCGGTCCAGGTCCCACATCGAGATGGCGACCATGACCCGCGGGGTCGAGCGGTAGACCTCGGAGAAGCGGACGTCCTTGCGGACCTCGCGCGGGCCCTGCCCGGTCCACATCGGGCCGCCGTCCTCGAAATCCGAGAACAGCGTCACCTGCCCCTGATCGACACCGATCAGATGATTGCGGAGCTTCTTCATCGGTCTCCCTTCGCGTCCGGTCCCGAAGGGATAGGGAGCCAGCCGCAGCGGGGCAAACCCAAAATGAAAGGCCCCGGAGTTTCCCCCGGGGCCAGATCATGTCTTGTCCGGGCGCTCAGTTGGCGCTCAGACCGATCTCGCTGCCCACGGCGACCATGTCCGCCAGCACCTTCGCCGCGGCGTCGACCGCATCCGGGGTCGCTTCGGCATGGGCCGCGCGCGCCTCGGCCACGAGAGCGTCGAAGGTTTCCTGCGTCAGGTCGCCCTTCGCGAAGGCCCGCTCGGCCAGCACCGTGGTGCCGCCCGACCCGATCTCGGCGAACCCGCCGGTCACGACGTATTCCGCCGTGCCCTCTGGACCCGACACCGTCAGCAGGCCGGGCCGCAGGGTGGTGATCGTCGGCGCATGGTCCGGCATCGCCGTCATGTCGCCGTCGGCCCCCGGGATCTGGACCGCGCTGGCCTTCACCGAGGCCAGACGGCGCTCGGGGCTGACCAGATCGAATTGCATCGTCTCTGCCATTCCGGCCTCCTCAGCCTGTCAGGATCAGGCCGCTTCCGCCGCCATGCGCTCGGCCTTGGCGATCACCTCGTCGATGTCGCCGACCATGTAGAAGGCCGCTTCCGGCAGGTGGTCGTACTCGCCCGCAACCACGGCCTTGAACGAGGCGATGGTCTTTTCGAGCGGAACCTGCACGCCGTCCGAGCCGGTGAACACCTTCGCGACGTCGAACGGCTGGCTGAGGAAGCGCTGGATCTTCCGGGCGCGGGCCACGGTCAGCTTGTCCTCTTCCGACAGTTCGTCCATCCCGAGGATCGCGATGATGTCCTGCAGCGACTTGTAGCGCTGGAGGATCCCCTGCACGTCGCGGGCGACCTGGTAGTGCTCTTCGCCGACGATCTGCGGGTCCATCAGGCGCGAGGACGAGTCGAGCGGGTCCACGGCCGGGTAGATGCCCAGTTCCGAGATCGCACGCGACAGAACGGTCGTTGCGTCGAGGTGGGCGAAGGTCGTGGCCGGCGCCGGGTCGGTGAGGTCGTCCGCGGGCACGTACACGGCCTGGATCGAGGTGATCGAGCCCGACTTGGTCGAGGTGATCCGCTCCTGCATCGCGCCCATGTCGGTGGCCAGCGTCGGCTGGTAGCCCACAGCCGAGGGGATACGGCCGAGAAGTGCGGACACCTCGGAACCGGCCTGCGTGAAGCGGAAGATGTTGTCGACGAAGAACAGAACGTCGGTG
>JAUHZL010000028.1 GCA_030425945.1 Alphaproteobacteria bacterium
CCTTCAACGCGGGCATCAAGGGCCGCTACATGGAGAGCCGGATCGACGACGACCACCGGCTGACCGGCGCGACCTACAAGGTGGCGCAGGTGCAGGGCGGGCGGATCGTCTACGAGGAGGTCCCGGCGCTGACCGCGATCAACATGCGGCTGCGCGACGACTACGTGCGCGACGCCTCGGGCGGCGTGGGCCGCTGGAACAAGATCATCGAGAAGGCCGGGATCGACTTCCAGCTCAAGCTGCCGCACGAGGGCTTCCACCGCCAGATCGGCATCTTCTCGGCGGTCAGCGTCGATCCGGAGGGCAACATCATCCCGAAGGAAGAGTGGGACGCCAAGGCGAAGGACTGGCTGCCGACCAAGGCGGACGGCGACTTCATCCAGTCGCTGATGAAGCCCTGCTTCGAGCCCGGCAAATACGCGTCGTGGATCGCCCCGCCGAAGGTGGGCATCGACAACAAGCCGGGCGATTTCGAGTATGTGAAGCTGCACATGGCGTGATAGGCTCGGGCACCGGGCGGGGTTGTCCCGCCCGGTGCCGGACCGGCCGTGCCCGCCCTGGGAGACCCGCGATGATGATCGACCGCAAGACCGGACATGCCCCGCGCACCGAGGCGCTGGCCCGCGAGATCGCCGGGCTGCGCGAGCCCTGCGTCGGCTGCCCGGGCTGCACCGGGCTCTGCCCCGCGCTGATCGAGGCGCTGGTGCTGCCCGACCTCCTCGTCGGCCGCGGCTGAGCCGCCCGACCCTTTCCGAGACACCCGCCGGGCCGGTGACGGCGCGGACCGAGACACCCCGGCGGCCGGACGGCGCGCACCGGGCAGGGAGAGACCCGTGAACAAGCCCTTCAAGCAGCACCTGATCGACCCCGAAATCTGCATCCGCTGCTACACCTGCGAGATGACCTGCCCCGAGAACGCCATCGAGCACGACGACAACAACGTCGTGGTCAATGCCGAGACCTGCAACTTCTGCATGGCCTGCATCCCGGTCTGCCCGACCGGCTCGATCGACGAGTGGCGGGTGGTCGAGAGCCGCGACGCCGCCTATTCGCTGGAGGACCAGTATTCCTGGGACGAGCTGCCCGAGCAGGCCGAGATCGCCGCCGGCAGCGACACCGACCACATGGAGGCGATGGACGAGGCGGTCGCCGCGCTGCTCGCCGACGCGCACAAGGGGGCGGGCGGCAAGGCGAAGGCGCCCGCGACGGCGGCCAAGCCCTCGATCAACCTCTATACCGCCGGCAAGCCCGCCGTGGCGAAGGTGGTCGGCAACTACGCGCTGACCCGCGACCCCGAGCATGACGTGCGCCACATCATCCTCGACTTCGGCGGCCAGCCGATGCCGGTGCTGGAGGGCCAGTCGATCGGGATCATCCCGCCGGGCACCGATGCGGCGGGCAAGCCGCACCTGCCGCGGCTCTACTCGGTCTCGAGCCCGCGCGACGGCGAGCGGCCGAACTACAACAACCTGTCGCTGACCGTGAAGCGCGAGGCGGGCGGGGTCGCCTCGAACTATCTCTGCGACCTCGAGAAGGGCGCGGAGGTCACCGTCACCGGCCCGTTCGGCGCGACCTTCCTGATGCCCGACGATCCGAACGCGCGTCTGCTGATGATCTGCACCGGCACCGGCTCGGCCCCGATGCGGGCCTTTACCATGCGCCGCCAGCGCACGCTGGGCGCGACCTCGGGCGGGATGGTGATGTTCTTCGGGGCGCGGACGCCGGACAGCCTGCCGTATTTCGGGCCGCTGAAGAAGGTGCCCGAGACCCTGCTGCGGTCGCACCTGTCGTTCAGCCGCGAGGCGGGCAAGCCGAAGGAATACGTGCAGGACCGCATCCGCGCCGAGGAGGAGCAGGTGGCCGACCTGCTTGCCGACCCGAACACCCATGTCTATGTTTGCGGTCTGCGCGGCATGGAGGAGGGGATCGAGGCGGCCTTCACCAGCATCGCCGAGAGCATGGGCGAAAGCTGGTCGGCGCTGCGCGACGTGATGCGGTCGGAAGGGCGTTACCATGTCGAGACCTACTGAGGGGGCCGCGCCTGCGCCTGCGCCCTTCGTCCACGAAATCCGCGTCGGCTGGGGTGACTGCGACCCGGCGCGGATCGCCTATACCGGCAACATCCCGGGCTTCGCGCTGGAAGCCATCGACGCCTGGTGGGAGCATCACCTGGGCGGCGACGGCTGGTTCCAGATGGAGATCGACCGCAAGCTGGGCACGCCCTTCGTGCACCTGTCGATGGACTTCCGTGCGCCCGTCACGCCGCGCCACCGGCTGCGCTGCGAGGTGGCACCGACGCGGCTGGGCACCTCGTCCATCGCGTTCCGGGTGATCGGGCGGCAGGACGGCGTGACCTGTTTCGAGGGCCGCTTCGTCTGCGTCTTCATCGTCGCGCCGGACTTCGTGACCCAGCCTGCGCCGCCCGACATCCGGGCGCTGGTCGAGCCGCTGCTGGTGCCCGATCCGGCCTGAGCCGCCTGCGAAACCCGTTGCCTTGGCCCCGCACGCCCGCTAGCTTTGTGCAATATAATTCATAAACCGGCGGGACATGACCGAGATCACCAATTTCCGGGGCGAGACCGATCCGGGCGGCACCGTCAGCCCCGCCGACGCGGCGGTGCAGGCGCTGATCCGCCGGGTCGGCGAACGGGTCCGCCACGCGCGCGAGCGCAAGGGCATCCCGCGCCGGGTGCTGTCGGACATCTCGGGCGTGTCGCCGCGCTACCTCGCGCAGCTGGAGGCGGGCGAGGGCAATATCTCCATCGGGCTGTTGCAGCGCGTGGCGATGGCGCTCGACCACCGGATCGAGTGGCTGCTGGGCGAGGAGGACCCGTGGTCCTCGGAGGTGCTGCGGGTCGCGGACCTCTACCGCAGCGCCACCTCGGACGTGCGGGGGCAGGTGCTGCGCCTGCTCAGCCCCGAGCCGCCCGAGACGCAGCGCGCGCGGCGCATCTGCCTCGTCGGCCTGCGCGGCGCGGGCAAGTCCACGCTGGGCGCGATGGCGGGCGCGCGGCTGGGGATACCCTTCGTCGAGCTGAACCGCGAGATCGAGGAGCAGTCCGGGATGCCGGTCGACGAGGTGATCGCGCTTTACGGGCAGGAGGGCTACCGCAAGCTGGAGCACCAGGCCCTGAGCCGGATCATCGCCACCCATGACACGATGATCCTTGCCGTCGCGGGCGGGATCGTGGCCGAGCCCGAGACCTATCAGTTGCTGCTGCGGCATTTCCACACGATCTGGGTGCGCACCTCGCCGGACGAGCACATGGCGCGGGTCCGGGCGCAGGGCGACGAGCGCCCGATGGCCGGGAACCCGGAGGCGATGGAGCAGCTGCGCTCGATCCTGCGCTCGCGCGAGGTGCTCTACGAGCAGGCGCTGGCGCAGCTCGACACCGCGGGGCGGTCGGTGGACGCCTCGCTGGAGCAGCTTCTCGCGCTGATCGCGGAGCGCGGATTTCTGACGGCGGACGCGGGCTGAGGCCGACGCCGGATCACGGACAGGACGACGGGAGAGAACCGCAATGACGGTACGGATGTGGGCCGAGGGCCGGGTGGGCCGGGTCGAGATGGACAACCCGCCGGTCAACGCCATCGGGGCGGCGACGCGGGCGGGCCTGCTGAAGGCGGTGGCCTGGGCCGAGGAGAAGCGGCTGGAGCGGGTGATCCTGACCGGCGCGGGCCGCGCCTTTGCCGCCGGGGCCGACGCGCGCGAGTTCGACGCGGACCCGGTCGAGCCGCACCTGCCCGACGTGCTGAACCGGATCGAGGCCAGCCCGGTGCCGTGGATCGCGGTGATCGGCGGCGTGGCGCTGGGCGGCGGCTGCGAGATCGCGCTGGCCTGCCGGGCGCGGGTCGCGGGGCCGAAGGCGCAGCTTGGCCTGCCCGAGGTGACGCTGGGCGTGATCCCCGGCGCGGGCGGCACGCAGCGGCTGCCGCGCCTGATCGGGCTGGCCCCCGCGCTCGACATGATCGTGACCGGCAAGCCGGTGGGCGCGACCCGGGCGCTGGACCTCGGGCTGGTGCACGCGGTGGACGAGGACCCGCTGGGCTGGGCCGAGATGCTGAACGCGGAGGCGCTCGACACGCTGGTGCCGGTGGGCGACCTGAACCCGCCCGCGGCGGACGCGGCGGTGCTGGCGGCGGCGCGCGCGACGGCCGAGGCGAAGATGCGCGGGCAGGTCGCGCCGCTGCGCGCGGTCGCGGCGGTCGAGGCCGGGCTGGCGCTGCCGCTGGCCGAGGGGATGGCGGGCGAGCGGGCCGCCTTCCTCGAGTTGCGGCAGGGCGCCCAGGCGAAGGCGCTGCGGCACATGTTCTTCGCCGAGCGCGCGGCGCGGGGCCGGGCCTGGCGCGGCGGCACGCCGGCGCTGCTGGACACGGTCGCGGTGGTCGGCGGCGGCACCATGGGGGCGGGGATCGCCTATGGCCTGCTGAACGCCGGGCTGAAGGTGGTGCTGCTGGAGACCGACGCGGCGGGCGTGGACCGCGCCGAGGCCAATGTCGGCCGGATCATCGAGCAGAGCCAGAAGCGCGGCCTGATCGACGAGGGCGGGGCCGCCGCCCGGCGCGCCGCGCTGACGGTGACCGACGACTATGCCCGCGCGGGCGAGGCGACGCTGGCGATCGAGGCCGCCTTCGAAAGCCTGGAGGTCAAGCGCACGGTCTTCGCCGCGCTGGAGGCCGCGCTGCCGCCCGAGGCGGTGCTCGCGACGAACACCAGCTACCTCGACATCGACGAGATCGCCGCGGGCGTCGGCGACCCGTCCCGCGTGCTGGGCCTGCATTTCTTCGCGCCCGCCCATATCATGAAGCTCTTGGAGATCGTGCGCGGCAAGGCCACCTCGGACGACGCGCTGGCGACCGGCTTCGCGCTGGGCAAGCGGCTGGGCAAGGTGCCGGTCGTGGCGGGGGTCTGCGACGGGTTCATCGGCAACCGCATCCTCGCCCGCTACCGCGAGGCGGCGGATACCGTGTTCATGGACGGCTCGACGCCCTGGGAGGTGGACGAGGCGATGGTCGAGTTCGGCTACGCGATGGGCCCCTACGAGGCGCAGGACCTCTCGGGCCTCGACATCGCCCATGCCAACCGGCGGCGGCAGGACGCGACGCGCGACCCGAACCGCCGCTACATCCCGATTGCCGACCGGATGGTCGAGCTGGGCAAGCTCGGCAAGAAGACCGGGGCGGGCTGGTACCGCTACCCCGGCGGCAACGGCAAGGTGGAGGACCCGATCGTCGCGGACCTCGCGCTGGAGGAGGCGCATTTCGCCGGGATCACCCGGACCGACTACGGCCCCGACGAGATCCGGCACCGGCTGGTGCTGGCGATGATCAACGAGGCCTGCGATATCCT
The DNA here is from genome assembly GCA_030425945.1 of Alphaproteobacteria bacterium. GTDB lineage: Bacteria > Pseudomonadota > Alphaproteobacteria > Rhodobacterales > Rhodobacteraceae > Dinoroseobacter. The sequence goes on from JAUHZL010000028.1 coordinate 5,351, forward strand.
GCACGAGGGGATCGCGGAGAGTGCGGCCGACATCGATCTGGTCACCGTCTTCGGCTACGGCTTCCCGCGCTGGCGGGGCGGGCTGATGCACCACGCCGACACGCTGGGACCGCAGGCGGTGCTGGCGGGCTTGCAGGCGCTGGCGCAGGAAGACCCGGTCGCGTGGCGGCCCAGCCCCTTCGTCGAGGGGGCGGTCGCTGCGGGCCTGAGCTTCGCGGACTTCGCCGCGCGGGAGGGCTGAGCGATGGGCGTGCGGGTCTTTTCGGACGCGAAGCGCCCGGTGCACCTCGGTCCGTTCCCGCTGGAGCGGCTGCCGCGCGGGCCGCTGCCCGACCTCGCAACCGTGCCGGCCTTCGCGCCGCTGTCCTTCCGGCGCACCGAGGTGCCCGAGAGCCTGGTGAACGCGATGGGCGAATACCAGGCGATGATGGACGCGATCCGCGACGGGCTGGTGAACCGGGCGAAGGCGGGCTGTCCCGATGACCCGGTCGCGCGCGCCGAGCATCTGAAGGCGTTCGGCTATTTCTCGGACGCCGCGATGGTCGGGACCTGCGTGATGCCCGAAGGCGTGCTGCTGGAGCACCCGGTCCTGAACCCCGACATCGGGCGGCTTGCGCAGGACCTGCGGACCCGGCAGACCAAGACGCTGGCCTCCGGCATCGACGTCATCATGGCGGACCTGAAGGAGTCGATGGAGGCGCCGCCCGCCACTATCGTCGGCCACACGCATGCGCTGGTGTTCCTCTACGACTATCCGCGCGACCCGCGCGCGGGCGAGCCGGGCGCCGACTGGATCGCGGACGCGCAGGCGCACCGGGCCTGCCTGCGCGCCAGCGAGACGGCGGTGGTGCTGGCCAACTACATCCGGCTCCTCGGCTTCGATGCCAAGGCGCACACCGCGACCAGTTCGGACGTGGACCTGAACCGGCTGACCGTCGCGGCGGGTCTGGCCGAGGTCGTTGACGGGCGGCTGACCGCCCCCTTCGTGGGCCCGCGCTTCGGCGTGGCGGTGGTGACGACAACGATGGAGATCGCGGGCGACGCGCCGCTGGCGCGCGGGGCCGCGGCGCAGCGGGACTGGAAATGGGCGCTGGGGGTGGGCACGCGGCGCTCGGCGCTGAACGGCGACCCGTTCGCGCGGCGCGACTTCCGCGACGGGCCGCACCCGTTCGAGACGCTGAAGCGGGTCGAGACGCCGACGACCTATATCGACGAGGCCCGCGTGCCGCGCGTGCCGAAGCGCACCGACATGTTCGCGCGCGCCCAGTTCGGCGACATGGGCAAGGCCCCGCAGGACGGCGCAAAGGGCGGGCATTACGCGCGGAAGTCCGCGCCCGCCTCGGCGCAGCGGCGGATGCTGGGCGCGTTCGTGCTGTTGCAGGACGGGGTGCCCGATGCCGGGCCGCGCCCGTCCGATCCGCAGGCCAATGCCGATGCGATCAAGGCGGCGAGCTATTTCCTCGGGGTGGACGCGGTGGGGATCTCGCGCTGCCCGGAATGGACCTGGTACAGCCACGACGCGCGCGGCGAGCCGATCACGCCGCCGCATGACCAGGCGATCAGCATGATCGTGGACCAGGGCTACGAGACGATGGAGGGCGCCTCGGGCGACGACTGGATCAGCGTCGCGCAGTCGATGCGGGCCTATCTGCGCTTCTCGCTGCTGGGCGGCGTGATCGCGCGGCAGATCCGCAACCTCGGCTATTCCGCCAAGGCGCACACGGTGCTGCTCTCGGGCCTGGGCGAGGTCAGCCGGATCGGCGAGGTGATCCTGAACCCGTTCCTCGGGCCGCGGCTGAAATCGGGCGTGGTGACGACCGACATGCCGCTGGCGCATGACCGCCCGATCGACTTCGGCCTGCAGGCCTTCTGCGAGAGCTGCAACAAGTGCGCCCGCGAGTGCCCGTCGGGGGCGATCACGGCGGGTCCGAAGCTGATGTTCAACGGCTACGAGATCTGGAAGTCGGACAGCCAGAAATGCGCGACCTACCGGATCACCACGCCGGGCGGCGCGATGTGCGGGCGCTGCATGAAGACCTGCCCGTGGAACCTGGAGGGCCTGTTCGCCGAGAAGCCGTTCCGCTGGGCCGCGATGACGCTGCCGCAGGCCGCGCCGATGCTGGCGAAGCTCGACGACCGGCTGGGCCGGGGCGGGCTGAACCCGGTCAAGAAATGGTGGTGGGACCTGGAGCTGGAGGAGGACGGCGGCTATCGCCCGACCCGGCACCCGGTCAACGCGCGCGGGCTGCAACGCGAGCTGGACCTGCGCTACGAGGACCAGACGCTGGCGGTCTATCCCGCGCCGCTGGCGCCGCACCCCTGGCCCTATCCGTTCCCGATGGACCGCGAGGCGGGGATCGCGGCCTACGCGGCGCTTGTCCCCGCGGCCGAGTACAAGGCGCGGCTGGCGGCGGGCGACGACAGCCACGTTCATCGATACCGCCTTCCGGGCGACGCCCCGGTGGTGCAGGTGGTGGTCTCGAAGGTCGAGCGGATGACGCCCGACGTGACCAAGTTCGAGTTCCGCGCCGTCGATGGCGGCGACCTGCCGCCGTGGCAGGCGGGCGCGCATCTCGACGTGGTGGTGGCGCCCGAGTTCCTGCGGCAATACTCGATGTCTGGCGACCCGGCGGACCGCTCGGTCTACCAGATCGGGGTGCTGCGCGAGGACGCGGGGCGCGGCGGCTCGAAGCTGATGCACCGCATCTTCGCGGAGGGGCGGCGGGTGTTCGTGTCGAAGCCGATCAACCATTTCCCGCTGGAGGAGGACGCGGCGCGGACCTTCCTGATGGGCGGCGGGATCGGGGTGACGCCGATGATCGCGATGGCGCACCGGCTGCACGCGCTGGGGCGCGACTTCACGCTGCATTACTCGGTGCCGTCGCGGGGTGCGGCGGGCTATCTCGACGACCTGGCGGCGGTGCCCTGGGCCGACCGGGTGACGCTGCACGTCTCGGACGAGGGGTCGCGGGCCGATCTCGACGGGCTCCTGGCGGGCTGGCAGCCCGGCTGGCACGTCTACACCTGCGGGCCGGATCGCTACATGCAGGCGGTGATCGCGGCGGCGGAGGCGGGCGGCTTCCCCGACGAGGCGCGGCATCTCGAGTATTTCTCGGTCCCCGAGGTGCCCGACTACGTCAACCATCCCTTCACGCTGAAGCTCGCCCGCTCGGGCCGGGTGGTCGAGGTCGGGGCGGACGAGACCGCCACCGACGCGCTGGCGCGGGCGGGCGTGCATGTGGACGTGAAGTGTTCGGACGGCATCTGCGGGGTCTGCAAGTGCGGGCTGGTCGCGGGCGAGGTCGAACACCGCGACTTCGTGCTGTCGAAGGCGCAGCGGGCGGGCGCGGTCATCCTGTGCCGGAGCCGCGCGGCCGATCCCGGCGGGGTGATCGAGGTCGATCTCTGAGCCTCAGCCGAGGGCGGCGAGGCCCTCGGGCGTGTCCACGTCCACGAGATGCGCCGGTGGCAGCGGCACGCGCTGCGCGGCGGGCAGGTCCCGCAGCAGCGCGCCCGCGCCCCGGTCCCCGCCGAGCGCCATGAGCGCGGGCAGGTCGGCGGCGGGGAAGCAGGCAGGCGGCAGCGGGCCGTCCGGTCCCGTGGCGGCGCAGCGCAGGCCGGTGGCGCGCGCGCGGTCCAGCACGGCGGCAAGGTCGGCGGTCGTGACGCGCGGCATGTCCCCCAGCGCGATCAGCACGAGGTCGGGGTCGAGCGCGGCGGCGGCCGCGATGCCCGCGCGCAGGCTGTCGGACTGGGCCTCGGCCCCCGGCGGCAGGGGCACGGGCGTCAGGCCGGGGCAGGACGCGGCAAGGCCCGGATCCCGCAGCACGACGAGGCGCGCGGCGAGCGGCAGCGCCGCCAGCGCCCCGGCGGTATGGGCGACGAGCGGGCGCCCGTCGAGGGGGGCGGCCAGCTTGTCGGCGGCCCCGAACCGGCGCGAATGCCCGGCGGCGAGCAGCAGGCCGACGGCGCGGAGGCTCATGCGGGCAGGGCGCGGGCGCGGTCCAGCACCTCGGCCAGGACCGAGACCGCCAGCGTCCGGGCATCGCGCGCCGAGGGGATCAGGCCGACCGGGCCGTGCAGCCGGGCGAGGTCGGCGCGGGGGATGCCGGTGCTCTCCATCTCCAGCAGGCGCAGGTCGCGGGCCCGGCGCGAGCCCTGCGCGCCGATGTAGAAGGCGGGCGAGGCCAGCGCCGCGCCGAGGATCGGCGGTTCCCAGTCGTGGTCGTGGAAGAACAGCAGGATCGCGGTCCACGGGTCGACCGGCACGTCGCCGGGCAGGTGCGCGTGGGTCAGGTGGCGCGTGCCGCAGCCGCTGCGGGTGCCGGCGGCCAGCGTCTCGGTATCCGGAGACAGAAGGACGGTCGGATAGCCCGCCGCCTGCGTCAGGGTGGCGAAGGTGCTGGCCTCCGGACCCTTGCCGAAGGTCAGGAAGCGCAGTTCCGGCGCCATCCGCAGGTGGAAGCGGTCGTCCTGCCAGCCGGTCGGGGCGCTCCCTTGCGCGAGGGCGCCGGTGGCGGCGTTCACGCTCAGGGTCACCGGGCGGCGGGCGGCGCGGGCGGCGGCGACCTCGGCCAGCACGGCGCGGTCGGGACGCGGGACGAGCAGGATGTCGAGGCCGCCGCCGCAGGGCAGCTGGATGTCGACGAAGGGTGAGCCGCGCCCGTAGCGCAGGCGGCGGGGCGTGCCGTCCTGCAGCGCGCGCTCGGCGTGCAGGGTGATGTCGCCCTCGACGCAGCCCGAGGACAGCGTGCCGGTGCGGGCCGGGTCATGGCCCGGGGCCAGCGCCATGACCGCGCCGACGGGGCGGTAGCTCGGCCCCTCGACCCCGGTGATCAGCGCCATGACCTGGTCCGCCGGGCCGGTGGCGAGGGCGGCGACGGGATCGGGCAGCAGCCCCTCGGGCGCGGCATGCAGGTCGGATGTCATCGGGGGGCCTCCTCGCGCGGCAGGATACGCCGATGGAGGGGCCGCGCAAGCGGGGGCCTCAGTCGCGCACCATCGCGGCGGACCATTCGTCGAGGAAGCGCCGCCGCTTCAGCGGATCGACGAACACGAGCAGGCCGGGGTCGAGGCGGATCGGGCGCAGGTGCTGGCCCGCCACCAGCGCGGCCTCGTCGATGGCAGGCAGGCCCGCCGCCGCGATCAGGCGCTGGCCCTCGGGCGAGAGCAGGAAATCGAGGAAGGCCGCGCCGAGGTCGGGGGCCTCGGCAGTGCGCGGGATCAGCGCGGTGCGCAGCAGGACATGGGTATAGTCGGCGGGCTCCAGCACCAGCCCGTCGCCGCCGGGCGGCAGGCGCGGCACGGCGTAGCTGCCCAGCACGTTCGTCGCGAGGATCAGGCGGCCCGCCTGCAGGTCGCGGATCATGTCGCCGGAAGCGGCATAGAGGCGGGGCTGCAGCGCGCCCATCACCTCGGCCAGCCGCCACGAGGTGTCGGACTGGCGCGCGTCCTGCGTGGCGAAGAGGTAGCCCGCGCCCGACAGGTTCGGGTCGTAGGTGCCGACGCGGCCCCGGAAGCGGTCGGGGTTCTCGCGCATCAGGTCCACGAGGTCCGAGCGGGTGCGGGGCAGGGGCAGGCCCTCGAACCCGGCGCGGGACAGGATCGCCACGACGGGTTCCTGCGCGAAGGCGAAGAGCTGGTCGCGCCAGCGCGCCCAGGGCGGCAGGGCCAGCGTGCCGGGGGCGCGGTGGACGCGCGCGAAGCCGTCGTTGGCGAGCTTCATCTGCAGGTCCATCGCGGAGGACACCGCGATGTCGAAGGCGGCGGCCTCGTCGTGCAGGGCGGCATAGACCTCGGTCGAGGCGGCCACGACATAGTCGATGGCGAGACCCGGCTGGTCGGCGAGGAAGCGCTCCAGCAGCGGCGCAAAGATCACGGTGTCGGTGGTCGACAGGATGCGCAGGGTGCGCGGGGCGTCGTCGGGGCCGAAGCGGCTCTGCTCCTCGACCTCGAAGGCGGCGGCGGGCGCGGCCAGCGCCAGGACGAGGGCGAGCGCCCTCAGTGCGCGGGCAAGAACAGGTCTGCGCATGTGCCGCCTCCCTCCCTGTCGGTCAGCCGGAAGGCGCCGCGCTGGGCCCGGGCGACCTCCTTCACGATGGTCAGCCCGAGGCCCGAGCCGATGATGTCGTCGACGTTGGTGCCGCGCCGGAAGCGGGCGGTCAGGGCGGCGGGCTGGCTGCCGCCGAGGCCGCGGCCGCGGTCCTCGACCAGCACCCGGACCCCGCCCGCCACCCCGGCGACGGTCAGGCGCACCTCGGTTTCGGGGCCGGAGTACTTCACCGCGTTGTCGAGCAGGTTCCGGAGCGCGCTCTCGATCAGCAGGCGGTCGCCGCGCACGACGAGGGGACCTTCGCCCACCTCGAGGTCGAGGGCGATCTCCTTCAGGTCGGCGGCGGGGGCGAGCGCCTGCGTGACGCTGCGGGCGAGTTCGCCGAGGTCGAGGTCCTCGTCGGTGCGCTGGTCGGTGCGGTAGACCACGGTGGCGTGGTCCAGAAGCTGGGTGGCCGAGCGGGCGCTGTCGTCGACGGCGCGGATCACGCTGCGCATCCGGGCGCGGGTGGCGTCGTCGGGGGCCTGGCGCAGGGCGATCTCGGCCTCGGCCCGGACCACGGCCAGCGGCGTGCGGATGTGGTGCGCGGCCTCGGCGATGAAGGTCTCGGTCCGGCTGAGGGCCGCGGAGAGGCGGCCCATGAAGCCGTTCAGCGCGGTCACGAAGGGCGCCAGTTCCACCGGCACGGCGCGGGCCACCGGGCGCAGGTCCTGCGGGCCGCGCCGCCGCACCGCCTCTGCCAGTTCGTCCACCGGGGCGAGCACGCTGCGCGCGGTCACCACCGCCAGCAGGGCCGCCAGCGCGAAGACCCCGAGGCCGAGCAGCGCCGCGCGGTTGGCGAGTTGCCCGGCGATGGCCTCGGCCGCCGTGCGGGTCTGCGCCACCAGCACGGTGGCAGAGACCGGGCGGCCGTCCGACAGCACGGCGCGTTCGACGGCGGCGATGCGCACGGTCTCGTCCTGGAAGGTGGTCGAGTAGAAGAGCGGCTTCAGGCCCGAGGGCGGCGCGGCGGGCAGCGGCAGGTCGGCGTAGCCGGTCAGGGTCACGTCGCCGATCAGCACCCGGTAGAACACCCGGTCCTGCCCGACCGCGCCCAGCATCGAGAAGGCGGTGTAGGGAATGTCGATCTCGACGCCGTCCTCGGTGCCGCGCAGTTCCTCGGCGATGGCGATCCCGGCCGAGCCGAGCACCGCGTCCTGCGTCGCCTCGACGGCGCGGGCGGCGACGCCGCGCACGGTCAGGTAGAGCAGGCCCGACAGCACGGCGGCGAGCGCCAGCATCGACAGCAGGAGCCGCCGCCGGATCGAGCCGGAGGGGACCGCCGCCGCCTTCATTCCGGCGTGGCCGTCAGCTTGTAGCCGACCCCGCGCACGGTCTCGATCCGGGCCCGGCTGCCGTCGAGCTTGCGGCGCAGGCGCCCGACATAGACCTCGATCGCGTTGTCGCTGACCGCCTCGGCCGCCGAGAACAGCCGGTCGCAGAGCTGGCCCTTGGAGAAGATCCGGTCGGGGCCGGAGAGCAGGATCTCGAAGAGCCGCAGTTCGCGGTTGCGCAGCTCGCGCGTCTCTCCGGCCACGGTCAGGGTCGCGGTGAGCGGGTCGAAGGTCAGGTCGGCGAAGCTGCGCAGGGTCTGCGCCGCGCCGTGCTTGCGGCGCAGGACGGCGCGCACCCGGGCCTCGAGTTCGGCGAAGTCGAAGGGTTTGGTGATGTAGTCGTCCGCCCCGGTGTCGAGCAGCGCGACGCGGTCCGAGACCGCCGCCCGCGCGGTCATCACGATCACCGGCGTGTCGCGGCGCGCGCGGCGGTGACCGGCGAGGAAGTCGCGCCCGTCGCCGTCGGGCAGCATGATGTCGAGCAGGATCAGGTCGTAGGCGGCGGTGGCGAGGTGGTCGGCGGCCTCGGCCAGCGAGGCGGCGTGGTCCACCCCGTGCCCGTCGAGCGACAGGCGCGCCGCGACCGACCGTGCGAGATCGGCGTTGTCCTCGACCAGCAGGAAACGCATTCCGGCGGTCCTCCCCTCCCGTCCCCGTCGTTTTCGTGCGGCATTTTTGCGCGCATGACAGGTTCGTGTCAGGTTGGCGGCAAAATGATCCGGCCTGCAAGGGGCATGGGCCCGACGGGTTGGAGGACCCGCCCAGCCCCGCAGCATGAGTTGGAACGGGAGGACTTCATGAAACTCACCCTGAAGGCGCTGGCCACCAGCGCCGTGATGACCCTTGGCGCGACCGGGGCTTTCGCCACCGAGTGCATCGCGCCCGCGAACCCCGGCGGCGGCTGGGACTTCACCTGCCGCCAGATCGGCAAGATCCTGTATGACATCGGCCAGGTCTCGACCCCGGTGCAGGTGACCAACATGGCCGGTGGCGG
>JAUHZL010000414.1 GCA_030425945.1 Alphaproteobacteria bacterium
ACCGCCACCAGCAGGAAGGGCAGACCGAGCCCCAAAGCGTAGACGCCAAGCAGCAGCGTCCCGCGGGCCACGCTCGCCTCGGAGGCCGCCAGCGACAGGATCGCGCCCAGTTGCGGGCCGATGCAGGGCGTCCAGCCGAACGCGAAGGCGAGGCCCAGCACATAGGCCCCGAAGGCCGACCCGCCGCGGTCCCTGGCGTCGAGCCGCGCCTCGCGGTTCAGGAGCGGGATCCGGAGAATGCCGAGGAAATGCAGGCCGAAGACGATGATCACGCCCCCCGCAACGCGAGAGAAGATCACCTGGTTCTGCAGGAAGAAGCGTCCCAGAACAGAGGCCGTGAAGCCCAGGAACAGGAACACCGTGGACAGGCCGAGCACGAAGAAGGCCGCCGCCAGCAAGGCCCGTCCCCGCGCGCCCTGCTCGTCCGCCGCGCCGGTCATCGCCGGCATCGAGACGCCCGACATGTAGGCGAGATAGGGCGGCACGATCGGCAGCACGCAGGGGCTGAGGAAACTCAGCACGCCCGCCAGCAGCGCGACGGTGATCGCGGGCAGAAGCGACGCGTCGAAGAGATCGATTCCGAACATACCCCGTGCTTAAGCCGCGGGCAGGCCGCCGTCACCTGCAACCCTGTCACAAACCCGTGGCGCGTCGCCGCGCGTGAATGCTAGACATGTGGTCATGAGCGAAACCGAGATCGACGCACGCGGATTGCGCTGCCCCCTGCCCGTTCTGCGGCTCCAGAAGGTGCTGCTCGGGGCGCCGTCCGGCACGCGGATCGCGCTGCTGGCCGATGATCCGGTCGCGGTCGTCGATGTTCCGCATTTCTGCGGCGAGGGCGGGCACCGGCTGGTCGCCACGACCGAGCTGGCCGACGGCGCGCGGCGCTACCTCGTCGAGAAGGCCTGAACGCGGAACGGGCGGCCCGTTGGGACCGCCCGTCGTGTCATGTTGCTGTCCGGTCAGCCGCGGGACCACCAGCCCCGCTTCTTGGGCTTCGGCGGTTCGTCGGACGTCTCGGCCGCCGGGGGGGCGCTTTCCGGGACGGGGTCCGGCTGAGATTCGGGCTCGGGCTCGGCCTCCGCCACGACCTCGGGCTCCGCGACAGGCGCTTCCACCGCTTCGGGCACCGGCTCGGCCTGGAGCGCCGGGGCCTCGGCGACCGGGGCCTCGGCGACCGGGGCGTCCGCGACCGGGTCGGCGGCAGGCGCCTCGGCGGCGGCCGCGACGGGCTCCGACGGGGTCTCGGCATCCGCCTCGGCGGCGCCCTGGTCCTCCGGGGTCTCGCCCTCGGTCCGGCGACGTCCGCGCCCGCCACGCCGCGAGCGACGCTTCTTCTTCGGGCGGTCCTCGCCATCGGCGTCGGACTGGGCCTCGCCCTCCGCGTCCGCGCTGTCGTCGGACTCGTCGTCCGCCCCCTCGTCGGCGCCATCCTCGGCCCCGTCCCCGGAGCGCTCGTCGCCCTCGCCGGAGCGACGGCCGCCGCGACGCCGACGCCGGCGCTTCTTCTTGGGCTTGTCGCCGTCCTCCTCGCCGCTGCGCGGGGTCTCGGGCGCCTCGTCGGTCTCGGTCTCGTCCTCGACCAGGTCTTCCTCGACCTCGTCCATCGGCATCTCGGTGTCGATGGAGATGACCGGCTTGGTCGGCTCGGGCACCACCCGGGTCGCGGTCTTGAACCGTTCGATCGAGAAGTCCGGCGCGATCAGGTGCGGATCGGCTTCGAGCCGGATCGCCATGCCGTAGCGGGCTTCGATCTGGGCGATATGCTCGCGCTTGACGTTCATCAGGAAGTTGATGATCGCCACCGGTGCCTTCAGCAGAACCTCGCGCGAGCGCTTGCGGACGCCCTCCTCCTCGAGCTGCCGGAGGATCGACAGGCCGAGGCTGTCATCCGACCGGATCAGGCCGGTGCCGTGGCAGGCCGGGCACGGCTGGGTCGTGGCTTCCAGCATGCCGGGCCGCAGGCGCTGGCGCGACATCTCCAGCAGGCCGAAGCCCGAGATGCGGCCGACCTGGATGCGGGCCCGGTCGGTCTTGAGCCGTTCCTTGAAGCGCTTCTCGACGGCGGCGTTGTTCTTGCGCTCTTCCATGTCGATGAAGTCGATGACGATCAGTCCCGCGAGGTCGCGCAAGCGCAACTGGCGGGCCACCTCGTCGGCGGCTTCGAGGTTGGTCTTGAGCGCGGTTTCCTCGATCGAGCCTTCCTTCGTCGCCCGGCCCGAGTTCACGTCGATGGCGACCAGCGCCTCGGTGATGCCGATGACGATGTAGCCGCCCGACTTGAGCTGCACGACCGGGTTGAACATCGAGCTGAGGTAGCTCTCGACCTGGAACCGCGCGAAGAGCGGCATCGGCTCCTGGTAATGGCGCACGTTCTTGGCGTGGGACGGCATGAGCATCTTCATGAAGTCCTTGGCCGTCCGGTAGCCCTCGTCGCCCTCGACGAGCACCTCGTCGATCTCGCGGCTGTAGAGATCGCGGATCGAGCGCTTGATCAGGTTGCCTTCCTCGTAGATCGGCGCGGGCGCGATCGACCGCAGCGTGAGGTCGCGGATCTGTTCCCAGAGCCGCAGCAGGTATTCGTAGTCGCGCTTGATCTCGGCCTTGGTGCGCTGCGCGCCCGCGGTCCGCACGATCAGGCCGGCGCCATCCGGCACCTCGATCGACTGCGCGATTTCCTTCAGCTTCTTGCGGTCGGCGGCGTTGGTGATCTTGCGGCTGATGCCGCCGCCCCGGGCGGTGTTCGGCATCAGGACGCAGTAGCGGCCCGCCAGCGACA
>JAUHZL010000029.1 GCA_030425945.1 Alphaproteobacteria bacterium
GCGCACGGGGCAGGAGACCCGCGTCGACCTCGAGAACCCGGTTCCGGTTCACATCACCTATCGCACGGTCTGGGCACCGGTGCGCGGCAACCTGCAGTACCGCGACGATGTCTATGGCCGGGATCGGCTGCTCTGGTCCGCGCTCGAGCGGGCAGGGGTGGCGCTGCGCGCGGTTCAAAGCTAAACCCCGGTGCAACGGGGAAGAACGGCGACCGGTCCCCGGTCGCCGTTGTCGTGTCAGGACGTTCCATGAGCCATACCATCGCCGAGATCGCGGCATCGCTTGACGCCCGCGCCGAGGGCAACACCGCACTCACCATCCGCCGGGCGGCCGAGCCGGGCCGGGCCGGGCCCGACGATCTCGCCCTCGCCATGTCGCCCGCCTATGCCGACGGGCTGGCACAGGGGCGCGCCCGGGCCGCCGTCCTGTGGGAAGGCGCGGACTGGCAGGCGCTCGGGCTGCAGGCGGCGATTTTCGTGGCGCGGCCGCGGCTGGCGATGGCGGGGCTGACCCGCGCGCTCGACGCCGGGCCGGAGATCGCGCAGGGGCACCACCCGACCGCCGTCATCGACGCGACGGCCAGCATCGGCGCAGGGGCCGCCATCGGTCCCTTCGTTGTGATCGGGCGCGGCGTGCAGATCGGAGACCGGGCTCGGATCTCGGCCCATGCCAGCATCGCCGAGGACGTCGTCGTCGGTGACGACGCGCTGATCGGGCCGGGGGTCCGGATCGGGGCGCGGGTGCGGCTTGGCGACCGCGTCATCGTCCATGCCAACGCGGTGATCGGGGCCGACGGCTTCTCGTTCGTGACACCCGAGAGGTCGGGGGTCGAGGAGATCCGCGAAACGCTCGGGACCCGCGATACCGTCAAGGCGCAAAGCTGGACCCGGATCCATTCGCTCGGCGCCGTCACCGTCGGCGATGACGTCGAGATCGGCGCCAACTCCGCCATCGACCGCGGCACCGTCGCCGACACCACCATCGGCCGGGGCACCAAGCTCGATAACCTCGTCCATGTCGGCCACAACGTGCAGGTCGGCGAGGACACGCTGCTCTGCGGGCAGGTCGGCATCGCGGGCAGCGCACGGATCGGCAACCGGGTCGTCCTCGGCGGCCAGTGCGGGGTCTCGGACAACATCGTGGTCGGAGACGACGTGATCGGAGGCGGCGCGACCAAGATCTTCACCAACGCCCCGGCGGGCCGGGTCCTGATGGGCAGCCCGGCGATGAAGATGGACAGCCACATCGCGACCTACAAGGCGCTGCGCCGCCTGCCGCGACTTGCCGCACAGGTCGAGGCCCTGCAAAAAGCGGTTTCAAAGCTGACCGCTTCCGAGTAGAGACCGCAGCAACACTGGCAGGGGGTCCTCATGTCGTCAGAAGTTCAGGACAAGGTCATTGAGATCATTGCCGAACAGGCGGTGCTGGAGGTGTCGGACGTCAAGCTCGACGCCACGCTGGAGGACCTCGGAATCGACAGCATGGGACTGGTCGAGTCGATCTTCGCCATCGAGGAAGCCTTCGACATCCAGGTTCCGTTCAACGCCAACGAACCCGAGAAATCCGAGTTCGACATCTCCAGCGTCGGCGCCATCGTGACCGCGATCGAGGCGCTGGTGGCCGAGCAGAAGGGCACCTGACGCCATGCACCGCGTCGTCATTACGGGCATGGGCACGATCAATGCCCTTGGCACCGACGTTCCGACGACGCTGGAGGCCTTCCGCGAAGGGCGCTGCGGCATCGGACCCCTCGAGTTCCGCGACGTGGAGCGCCTGTCGATCCGGATCGGCGGGCAGGTGCGGGACTACGACCCCGAGGCCAGCTTCAACCGGCAGCAGATCGCGCTCTACGACCGGTTCACCCAGTTCACCCTGCTCGCCGCGCAGGAGGCCGTGGGCCAGTCCGGGCTGAGCTTCGCCGGCGAGCTGGCGGCGCGCTCGGGCGTCGTGCTCGGCACGGCCGGCGGCGGCGTGACGACCTGGGACGAGAATTACCGGACCGTCTACGAGGAAGGGAAGAACCGCGTTCACCCCTTCGTGGTGCCGAAACTGATGAACAACGCGGCCGCCAGCCACGTCTCGATGACGCATAACCTGAAGGGGCCGTCCTTCACGGTGGCGACGGCCTGCGCCAGCTCGAACCACGCGATGGGGCAGGCGTTCCAACTGATCCGGTCGGGCATGTGTACCGTCATGCTGACCGGCGGGTCGGAATCCATGCTGTGCTTCGGCGGCGTGAAGGCCTGGGAAGGCCTGCGCGTGATGTCGAAGGACGCCTGCCGCCCGTTCTCGGCGAACCGCAACGGCATGGTGCAGGGCGAAGGCGCGGGCGTCTTCGTCTTCGAGGAGATGGAGCACGCGAAGAAGCGCGGCGCGACGATCCTCGCCGAGGTGATCGGGTTCGCCATGACCTCGGACGCGGCTGACATCGTGATGCCCAGCCAGCAGGGCGCGGCGCGGGCGATCCGGGGCGCGATGCAGGACGCGAAGGTGAACCCCGAGCAGATCGGCTACATCAACGCGCACGGCACCGGGACGGCGGCCAACGACAAGACCGAATGCGCCGCAGTGGCCGATGCCCTTGGCCATCACGCGGATGCGGTGATGATCTCGTCGACCAAGTCGATGCATGGTCACCTGATCGGCGGCACCGGCGCGGTCGAGCTTCTGGCCTGCATCCTCGCGCTGCGGGACGGCATCATCGCGCCGACCATCGGCTACGAGGAACCGGATCCCGAATGCGCCCTCGATGTCGTGCCGAACGTGGCGCGCGAGGCAAAGGTGGACGTGGTCCTCTCGAACGCCTTCGCCTTCGGCGGCCTCAACGCGGTGCTGGCGCTCCGCAAGGTGTGACCCGGCGCCGCGCGCGCACCGGGTCGTTGTCACGTCGGATCAGTTGCCCTCGGCGGCGGCCACGGCGGCCATGCGCTCGGCCAGCCAGTCGAACCCGGCGGTGAAGCCCTTCAGCGACACGACCAGGTCCACGGCCTGACCCGGCAGGTCGATCGAGTAGATCGTGACATGGCCTTCGCCGCCCGCCTTCATCGCGGCGACCAGTTCCTCCGTCAGCCCCATGCGGGCATAGCAGCCCTTCTGGTCGCAGAAGTTGAACGGATAGCGCAGCTTGTCGTCGTCATCGACGCCGAAGAGCAGGTTCTCGGTTAGCAGGGTGCCGAGGGGCGTGATGACGGTGGCGCCGCCCGGCAGGGCGTTGCCCGGCGGCAGGGCGAGCACGGTGAACTCGGCGACCCGGTTGCCCTGGTCGTCCTGCAGCAGCTGGTAGAGCTGGCAGGGTTCGAGCACGCCCTCTTCCTGCTTCACGCAGCGCAGTTCCCAGTCGGTGAAGGTTTCGGCGACATAGGTCTGGCCGAGGCGCGGCTCGACCGGCTCGCCGACCGGCAGATCGCCCGCCGCCTGATCCTGGGCGGCCAGCGGCGCGGCGGCCATCAGGCCAAGCCCGAGCGCGGCGGCGGTCAGGGTCTGAGACAATCGGTTCGTAGGCATGGAATCCCCCTCAAGCGCTGTTTGGCAGCGGGGTAGCATGGCGTCGGTCGGTTGTCAGGGTGTTTCGTGGAACGCGAAAGGCGGTATCCGGAAAAGAAAAAGGACCTCGGAGAGGCCCTTTTCCCTAGTCTTGTGTTCTCCCTGTCGGACTGGCCGACTTCGTTATGAGCCGGACGCTACGGCCTTCCACAGGAACGGTCAACAGGGAAAACCCGCCAAAACCTCAAGTTTCTGCGGGGTCGCCCGTCGCGGAGGGAACAAAGGCCGCACCCGAAGGTGCGGCCAGTCAGACAGGGAGGAAATGACGCGCCGCACAACCGTGACACGCGCTGAACCGAGACTGGCACAGACGGGTTAACAAGGTATTGTCGGCACCAATCGGAACGCAGAAGGGGCAGGCGATGCATCTGACCGACCGGATTTTCGTTGGCGGCGGTGGCGACGGGTATGGCGAGCCGCAGTACCTCACGCTGGGCTATGCCAACCGTCACGGGCTGATCGCCGGGGCCACCGGCACCGGCAAGACGGTCACGCTGCAGATCCTCGCCGAGGGGTTCTCGGACATGGGCGTGCCGGTCTTCCTGTCGGACGTGAAGGGCGACCTCGCGGGTCTCTCGCGCGCCGGGGATGCCGGGCACAAGCTGCACGAGCCGTTCCTGAAGCGCGCCGCCACCATCGGGATCCCCGAGACCTATGCCTACCGGCGCTATCCGGTCGTCTTCTGGGACATCTTCGGCGAGCAGGGCCATCCGATCCGGACCACCGTCGCGGAAATGGGGCCGCTGCTGCTCTCGCGCCTGCTGGAACTGACCGAGGCGCAGGAGGGGGTGCTCAACATCGCCTTCCGCGTCGCCGACGAGCAGGGCCTTGCACTCTATGACCTGAAGGACCTGCAGTCGCTGCTGGTCTGGCTGGGCGAGAACCGCGCCGAGATCGGCCTGCGCTACGGCAACATCTCGCCCGCCTCGGTCGGCGCGATCCAGCGGCGCCTGCTGGTGCTCGAGAACCAGGGCGGCGTGCAGCTCTTCGGGGAACCGGCCCTCGATCTGGCGGACCTGATGCGGACGGATGCCGACGGGCGCGGCCATGTCTCGATCCTCGCGGCCGACCGGCTGATGGGGTCGCCCCGGCTCTATGCCACGTTCCTACTGTGGCTGCTGTCCGAGCTGTTCGAGACGCTGCCCGAGGTCGGCGACCCCGAGAAGCCGAAGCTCGTCTTCTTCTTCGACGAGGCGCACCTGCTGTTCGAGGACGCGCCCAAGGCGCTGGTCGACAAGGTGGAACAGGTCGCGCGCCTGATCCGCTCGAAGGGCGTCGGCGTCTACTTCATCACCCAGAACCCCGATGACGTGCCCGAGTATATCCTCGGCCAGCTCGGCAACCGGGTGCAGCACGCGCTCCGGGCCTATACGGCGCGGGACCGCAAGGCGCTGCGGCTCGCGGCACAGACCTACCGCGACAACCCGCGCTTCTCGATCGAGGAGGCGATCCGCGAGGTCGGCACCGGTGAGGCCGTGACCTCGTTCCTCGCCGACAAGGGCGCGCCGGGCATTGCGGAGCGCACCCTGATCCGGCCGCCGCAAAGCCAGCTCGGACCGGTCACGCCGATGCAGCGGGCCGAAACGCTGGCGGCCTCGCCGGTGCGCGGCAAGTACGACACCCGCCTTGACCGCGAGAGCGCGCACGAGATCCTCGCCCGGCGTGCCGCCGAGGCCGCCGCCGCCGCCGAGGCCGCCGAGGCCGAGGAAGAGCACGCGCCCCCCGCCGAGCGCGAGTACCGGGCCGGTCGGCGCTATACCGGGACCCGCGTCACGCGCTCGACCTCGCGCCGGAAGGCCGCCGAGCCCGACTTCGGCGAGGCGATGGGCAAGATGGTGATGAAGGAACTGACCGGCACGACCGGGCGCCGCATCGTGCGCGGCATCCTCGGCGGGCTGTTCAAAGGGGTCTGAGCCGCGTCAGACCAGCGGGCGGATCTTCAGCCGGGTGATCCGGTTGTCCTTGCGCGCGACCACCTCGAAGCGGAAGCCGTGGAACGAGAACACCTGTCCCGGCGTCGGGATGGTCTGCGCCTCGTGGATCACCAGCCCCGCGACCGTGTTCGCCTCGTCGTCGGGCAACTGCCAGTCGGTCGCGCGGTTCAGGTCGCGGATCGTCATGGCGCCGTCCACCGCATAGCCGCCGTCGCCGGTCGGGCGCAGCGGGTGCTCGGCGGTCGGGTCGAACTCGTCGGTGATCTCGCCGACGATCTCCTCGAGGATGTCCTCCAGCGTGATCAGGCCCTGCAGCGCGCCGTACTCGTCCACCACCAGCGCGAAATGCGTGTGCCGGCGCAGGAACTCGCGCATCTGGTCGTCGAGCGTCGTGGTCTCGGGCACGAAATAGGGCTCCATCGCCACATCGGTGACCTTGAAGTCCGCCAGCGCGGCGACCGAGGCATCAGGCCCCCGCATCAGCTTGTCCATCGCCCGCAGCAGGTTCTTGGCATGGATGACGCCCACGATGTTCTCGCGGTCGCCGCGATAGATCGGCAGGCGGGTGTGCGCGCTCTCGAGGCACTGGCTCAGCACCGTCTCGGGGGCGTCGTCGGCGTCGATCATCTCGATCTTCGAGCGATGGAGCATGATCTCCTCCACCGTCCGGTCCCCGAGATCGAGCGCGCCGAGCAGCCGGTCACGGTCTTCCTTCTCGACCGCGCCCTCGGCATGGCCGATGTTGAGGGCACCCATGATCTCTTCCCGGACGCTGAGCATGTTCTGCTCGGGCGAGATCCGGACCCCGAAGAGGCGCAGCACCCCCCGGACGACGACGCGCACCGCCGCAACGACGGGCGACAGCACGTTGACCACCAGCGCGATGACGCCCGAGGCCCGCGCGGCGGTCCGCTCCGGATCGTTGATCGCATAGGTCTTGGGCAGCACTTCCGCGAAGATCAGCACCGTCGCGGTCATCACCAGCGTCGCCAGCGCCACGCCGCTTTCGCCGAAGAGCCGGGTGAAGAGGGCGGTCGCCAGCGAGGTCGCCAGGATGTTCGCGAGGTTGTTCCCGAGCAGGATGCCCCCGATCAGGCGCTCGTTGTCCTCCTTCAGCTTCAGGGCCCGGACCGCCCCGGCATCCCCCCGGTCCGCCATCGAGCGCAGCTTGCCGCGCGAGGCGGCCGTCAGCCCGGTCTCGGAGCCCGAGAACATCGCCGAGCAGAACAGCAGGAACAGGATGACACCGGCGCTGATCAGCAGGGCGGTGTCGAGGACGGCGTCTTCCACGGCGGTCAGGTCTCCGGCAAGGGGTTCCGAGGGGTTATGGGGGCGCGCCGGGGTGCGTTCAAGTCTCGTCGCCCCGGGCCAGCGGATGATGCGTCAGCACCAGCTCCCGCAGGCGGGCGTCGAGGACATGGGTATAGATCTCGGTCGTGGCCACATCCGCGTGCCCGAGCAGGGTCTGGATCGACCGCAGGTCGGCCCCGTGCGCCAGCAGGTGCGTGGCGAAGGCATGCCGCAGGGTGTGGGGCGTCACCTTGGCGGGATCGAGCCCCGCCTCGGCGCAGAGCGTCTTGAGAAGGCCCCAGAACCAGACCCGGGTCACGTGCCCGGCCTTGCCATGCGAGGGGAAGAGGAACCGCGACAGCGGCTTGCCCTCGGCGCGCGCGGCCTCGTCCGCCGCATCCCGGTGCCGCAGCCACGCCTGCAGCGCCATCCGCGCCGGTTCGGAGAGTGGCACCATCCGCTCTTTCCCGCCCTTGCCGCGCACCAGCAGCATCCGGGGATCTCCGCGCGCGGCGGCAACCGGCAGGCCGACCAGCTCGCTGACCCGCAGGCCGGTCGCATAGAGCACTTCCATCAGGCACAGCGTCCTTGCCCGTTCCGCGGCGGTCTTGCCGTGGTCGCGCGCTGCCTCCAGCAGGCGGGTGACCTCGTCCTCGGTCAGCGTGCCGGGCAGGCTGCGCGGCCGTTTCGGACCCGACAGGCGCAGGGCGGGGTTGTCCGCGCGCCAGCCCTCGTCGCGGGCAAAGGCGAAGAAGGACCGCAAGGCCGACAGCCGCCGGGCCCGGGTGGACGGGGCCAACCCCTGGTCCGCGAGCCCCACGAGATAGGCTTCCAGTGCCGCGCGGTCGGCCTCGGCCAGGCGGCCCAACCCGCGATGCGCAAGCCACTGCGCGGCATCCTGCAGATCGCGGGCGTAGGCCTCCTGCGTGTTGCGCGCGGCGCTCCGCTCCGCCGCCCAGGCCTGCAGGAAGGCGGTGATCGCGCGGGCGTCCTCGGGGGCGAGGCTCATCGGACCGGGTCGGGGGCCAGCCACAGCGCCAGCGCCACGTCGCGCGCGACTTGTTCCAGCCCCACGCGCCGCAGCACCCAGAGCGCCGTCTCGACGTCGCCGGGATCGGGCGACAGGCGGCTGAGACCGCCGAGCGTTTCCAGCACGACCTCGCCCAGACGCCCGGATTGCAGCCGTTCGGCGGCGGTCTGGATCGCCGGGCTGCGGACCTCCAGCCGCGACGACAGGGGCGCGAACCCCGCCGCCAGCGCCACGGCCAGCGCATCGTCCGGAACGCGGTCGGGCTCGAGGCCCCGGGCCAGCGCGGCCCCCATCGGGTCGCCGATCCGCCCGGCAAGGGCGAGGCGCTCGGCCTCGGGCGACAGCAGGTAGACCGCGTCGAGCGCCTCCGACGGCGGCGCGGTGGCCAGCACCTGTGCGATCCGCGCGCCGTAGTGGCGGGCCAGAACCGGCAACAGACCGACCCGGCGCATGGCGTCGACGGTCTGCGGCAGCACCGCGGTCACCGCCCCGGCATCGCCCGCGATCAGCGCGGCGTCCAGCGCCTGCACCAGTTCGACCCGTTCCCAGACCCCGCCCGAGGCGGCAGGGCGACGCTCGGTATAGGCAGCGAAAAGCCGCGTCTCGGCCAGCCCGCCCGACCGCGCCAGCCGCTCGGCCGCCTCGAGCCGCAGCCGCCAGCCCTCGGTCGGGGCCAGCACCGCGTGCGAAAAGGCCACCGGCAACCCGTTGACCGACGGCGCCTCGCCGAGGGCCGCCAGCATCCGGAAGGTTAGCGGCGTCATCGTGGTGGGCGGGGGCAGGTCGGCCAGCTCCTCCGCCAGCACGGGGTCGAGGAACCGGCTGAGCAGCGTTTCCTCTGCCCCCGACACGAACCCCAGCGCCTTGGCCGTCTCCAGCGACAGCGCCGCCGCCGACCAGTCGCCGCCGCGCGCAAGACAGAAGATCCGGGCCGAGAAGGTCGGCGCGATGTCGGGCGCGGCCCGCATCGCGGCGCAGGCGCGGTCCTCGGTGCCGATCAGCAGCGAGATGTCGAACCAGCGTCGGAACAGGTCCGGCTCGGTCGGACCGGCGCGCTCCAGCAGGGCCTGCGCCTCGTCCAGCGCTCCGAACCGCAGCAACGTGTCGATCCGCGCGAGAAACAGGCCGTGATCGGCACTGGCATCGACCGGCGGGTCCAGCTCGGCGAGCACGATCCGGAACAGCAGCGCGCGGGCCGGGTCCGGCAGGTCGGGCCCGAGCGCCGCCATCCGGCGCACGAGGTCGGCCGTGGCAGTCGGCCCCCAGAAATCGCGCGGCAGCCCGGACACCGAGGCGGGCACGAGGCCGACGCCATCGACCGCCAGCGCGCCCAGCGGGGCGACCGCGATCGGCTCGACGTCGACGCCCTCCGAGATGTCCCCGGCCGGTGCGACGGGGGCAGGGGTGCGGACCACGTCCGACAGCCAGTCGATGGCGGACAGCGGCTCGCCCGGGGACTGCGCCGCGAGCGGACCCGCCCCCAGCACGAGGGCGAGCGCGAGGCCGAGCCTACCCGGCATCGACCGTCACCGGCACGACCATCTCCTGCTGCTCGGGCGAGAGATCGCCGAGGTAGGCATAGCCGACGAGGCCGATCCCGCCACCGAGCACGAGGAGAAAGATCAATCGAAGGAGGATGCGCATCGCCTGTCCTGTCCCGCGGGGATGTCCCGCGCCCTGTCGTGCCTGCCCGCCCGGCCGCCCGCTGTCCGGGTCTGTGGTGCCGCGCCGTCCGTTTGCAGGGCTGCGACCCGGCGCACCCTGCCTGCATAGGGTATTGTCGCTCCGGCGGCCTCATGCAAGGGAAGGGGCCGGAAAAATCGGCAAGGACGCGGGGCTTGAGCAGCAAGCTGCACAGGACGGTGGCCCTGGTGGGCATGATGGGATCTGGCAAGACGGCGGTCGGCACCGAGGTCGCCCGGCGTCTCGGCGTGCCCTTCCTCGACTCCGACCGCGAGATCGAGCGCGCCGCCAACGCCACCATCGCCGAGATCTTCGCGCGCGACGGCGAGCCGTTCTTCCGCGAACGCGAGACGGCCGTGCTGCACCGCCTGCTGCACGGCACGCCCTGCATCCTGTCCACCGGCGGCGGCGCCTTCCTGGCCGAAGCGAACCGGGCGATGATCGAGGCCGACGGCGTGGCGCTGTGGCTCGACGCCGATGTGGACCTGCTGTGGAGCCGGGTGAAGCACAAGACCACGCGGCCGCTGCTGATGACCGACAATCCGCGCCGCACGCTGGGCGAGATCTTCGAGCGCCGCGTGCCGATCTATGCGCTGGCGGGGCTTCGGGTCGCGGTGCGGCCGGGGGCCAGCATCGCCGAGACAGCGGCGCAGGTGATCGACGTGCTTAAGAGCCGCCCGGACGTGGTCTCGGACGACGGCACGACAGAGGATTCATGATATGACGTTCAACATGGATACGGTCCGGGTCGCGCTCGGCGAGCGCAGCTACGAGGTGCGGATCGGCGCCGGCCTGCTGACCGAGGCCGGGCGCCACATCGCGCCGATGCTGCCCCGGCCGCGTGTCCGGATCGTGACCGAAAGCACGGTCGCGGGCTTGCATCTCAAGACGTTGCAGGACGCTCTTGGCGCGGAAGGGATCGCCTCAGAGGCGCTGATCCTGCCGCCGGGCGAGTCGACGAAAGCCTGGCCCGAGTTCACGCGCACCGTCGAATGGCTGCTGGCCGAGAAGGTCGAGCGCCGCGATCTGGTCGTAGCACTTGGCGGCGGTGTCATCGGCGATCTCGTCGGATTCGCGGCGGCGGTCCTGCGGCGGGGCGTCGGCTTCATCCAGATCCCGACGTCGCTGCTGGCCCAGGTCGACAGTTCCGTGGGCGGCAAGACGGGCATCAACGCGCCGCAGGGCAAAAACCTGATCGGCGCTTTTCACCAGCCGAAACTTGTCCTCTGCGACATAGATGTCCTCGGCACGCTGACTCCGCGTGATTTTCTCGCCGGCTACGGCGAGGTGGTGAAGTATGGCCTTCTGGGTGACGCGCAATTCTTTGAATGGCTTGAGGAAAATGGTCCGGCGCTGGCGTCGGGCGACGGGGCTGCCCGGCAGGCGGCGGTGCGGCGTTCGGTTCAGATGAAGGCCGAGATCGTTGCGCGCGACGAGACCGAGCAGGGCGACCGCGCCCTGCTGAACCTCGGGCATACCTTCTGCCACGCGCTCGAATCTGCGACGGGCTATTCCGACCGCCTGCTGCACGGAGAAGGCGTCGCCATCGGCTGCGCGCTGGCGTTCGAACTGTCGTCCCGCCTGGGCCTGTGTTCGCAGGAAGCGCCCAGCCGGGTGCGCGCGCACCTCCGCGCGATGGGTATGAAAACCGACCTCGCCGACATCGATTCGGATCTGCCCTCCGCCGAGGGCCTTCTGGACCTCATGGCGCAGGACAAGAAGGTGATCGATGGCCGCCTGCGCTTCATCCTCGCGCAAGACATCGGCAAGGCCTTCGTCACCTCCGACGTGCCGCGCGAGACAGTGCTCAAACTGCTGGACGAGGCGCTGGCGACGCGCTGAGCGTCGCCCCGCAACTCACTGACCTAGAACGGAATATCGTCGTCGAGATCGCTGCGGCCGCCACCTGCGGGTGCGCCGCCGCCGAACCGGCCGTCATCGTAGCCGCCCATGCCGCGGTCGTCGGAATACCCGCCGCCGCCGTAGCCACCACCGCTGCCACCGCCCGAACCGCCGCCATCGCGCCCGTCGAGCAGCGTCAGCTCCCCGCGATAGGGGCGCAGCACGACCTCGGTCGAATAGCGGTCCTGACCGGACTGGTCCTGCCACTTGCGGGTTTCCAGCTGGCCCTCGATATAGA
Organism: Alphaproteobacteria bacterium; assembly: GCA_030425945.1. Taxonomy (GTDB): domain Bacteria; phylum Pseudomonadota; class Alphaproteobacteria; order Rhodobacterales; family Rhodobacteraceae; genus Dinoroseobacter. Next base: position 11,622 of record JAUHZL010000029.1, read on the forward strand.
CCTTGGAGCCCTTCTTCAGGTATTGCTCTGCGATCCGGGCGAGGGGCTCGGAAAAGATCGCGACCGAATGCCACTCGGTCTTCTCGCGGCGTTCGCCCGAAGTGCGGTCCTTCCACGTCTCCGAGGTCGCGATCCGCAGGTTGCAGACCTTGCCGCCGTTCTGGAAGGTCCGGACTTCCGGGTCGCGTCCGAGATTCCCGATCAGAATGACCTTATTCACCGAGCCTGCCATGCCTGTCTCCCACGATTCAGTTGGTGCAGGTTACACCATCCATGCATGGTGAAGAAAAGGTGAAAACCGGCCCGCTTGGCCGGGACCCTCCGACGCTGTAGAAAGGCGCGCAGTTTGGAGGCAGACCCATGCAGCCCACTCTCGCCGTCGCAGTCCTGACGACCCTCGTTGCGTCCGTGGCGTATGGGGATACCTCCCCGTCGAGCAAGTCCCGGATGGACCTTTTCGAGGGTCAGACCCGTCTTCTCGACGGTCGGCTGTCGGAGCAGTACGAGTTCTCGAACCGGTTGCGCCCGCAGCCCGAGCTGGAGATCATCCCGATCTGGCGCGGCAGTTACCGGGGGCCGTACCTCGATCTGGCGCGCGTCGCCGCGCGACGGCATAACGTGCCCGAGGATCTGTTCCTGCGCCTGATCGAACAGGAAAGCCGCTGGAACGCCGAGGCCGTGTCGTCGAAAGGGGCCATCGGCCTTGCACAGCTGATGCCCGACACGGCGACGCTGATGAACGTCGATATCGCAGATCCGGCGCAGAACCTCGAGGGCGGGGCGCGGTTCCTGCGCCGCCAGTTCGAGCGCTTCGGTACCTGGCGGCTCGCGCTGGCCGCCTACAACGCGGGCCCCGAGAGTGTCGAAGCCCACAACGACGTGCCGCCGTTCCCGGAAACCGAGGCCTACGTGCGCGCGATCCTCGGGCGTTGAGCGCCGAATAGTGAACAGAGGATCCTGTGTGACCCCTCTGTTCCCAGATCATTTTTCCGGTATCAGCCCCTTGGGCGAGAAGCGCAGCACAAGCAGCAGGATCACCCCCATGGTCAGCAGGCGCATGTGCGCGGCCGATCCCAGCAGGTGATCGCGCAGCCAGCTGCCCTCGGTCATGCCCGCCGTCACGGCCTGCATCAGCCACAGGCCGATCGGCTCGACCATCACCCAGAGCCACCAGATCAGGAAGCCGCCCAGGACAGCGCCCCAGTTGTTGCCGGACCCGCCGACAATGACCATCACCCAGATCAGGAAGGTGAAGCGCAGCGGCTGGTAGGTGCCGGGCGTCAGTTGGCCGTCGAGCGTCGTCATCATCGCGCCGGCGATGCCGCACACGGCCGAGCCGAGCACGAAGACCTGCAGATGCCGCGCCTTGACGTCCTTGCCCATGGCTTCGGCCGCGACCTCGTTGTCGCGGATCGCGCGCATCATCCTACCCCACGGCGCGTTCAGCGCGCGCTGCGCCATCCACATCAGGATCGCCAGCACGATCAGGAACAGGGCGGCGTAAAGCAGCTTCACGACGACCGAGGACGCGGTGACCGGGTCGGCGCCCATCGCGACCATCCGGTCCACGAAGGCCGGGGTCTGCTGCAGGTCCACCTCGTAAGGCACCGGGCGGGGAAGGCCGATCACGTTCTTCACGCCGCGCGCCAGCCAGTCCTCGTTCTTGAGCACGGCGATCACGATCTCGGCGATCCCGAGCGTCGCGATGGCGAGATAGTCCGAGCGCAGGCCGAGCGCGGTCTTGCCGACGATCCAGGCCGCGCCCGCGGCCAGCACGCCGCCCATCGGCCAGCCCAGAACGACCGGCAGACCGAGCCCGCCGAGATAGCCGGTCGCGGCCGGATCGACCGCCTCGACAGCGCTGCGGGCCGGGTCGAAGACCATCCTGTAAAGCACGAAACCACCGAGAAGAATCGCAAATACGATGACCGCCCGAAGACGGGTTTTCGGCAGCTTCGACCACGCGAGGATCGCCGCCACGATGGTCGCCGCACCGCAGACCAGCCCCAGCAACAGGCGGATCCCGCCGGCGGCCCAGGCCTCGCCCACGGGCGGCATCG
>JAUHZL010000030.1 GCA_030425945.1 Alphaproteobacteria bacterium
AGGAGGTGAACCGCAACTTCGCGACCCTCTTCACCCATCTCTTCGGCGGCGGCGAGGCGAAGCTGGTTCTGGTCGAATCGGACGACCCGCTGGAAGCCGGGCTCGAGATCATGTGCCAGCCGCCCGGAAAGAAGCTGTCGGTGCTGTCGCTGCTCTCGGGCGGCGAGCAGACGCTGACCGCGCTGGCGCTGATCTTCGCCGTCTTCCTCGCCAACCCGGCGCCGATCTGCGTGCTGGACGAGGTGGACGCGCCGCTCGACGACGCCAACGTGACCCGGTTCTGCGACCTGCTCGACGAGATGACGCGCCGCACCGAAACGCGGTTCCTGATCATCACGCACCACGCCGTGACCATGAGCCGGATGGACCGGCTCTTCGGCGTGACGATGGGCGAACAGGGCGTCAGCCAACTGGTCAGCGTCGACCTGAAGAAGGCCGAGGCGCTGGTCGCCTGACCCGGCCCCGGCACCGATCCTGCACCGACGGAATACCGACGCGATACCGACGTTTTACCGACGTCGAAATCCCAGCAAAACAAGGGTGTTCGGGCGAAACCGGAGGCGTGTGCCGGGTTCGCCCGTACGCTGCGTTCAGAGCCTGTTCAGAAGTTCCCGCGTCGGCCAGGCATCGGCCGGCAGGCCCAGCCGCATCTGCTCGGCCCGCACCGCCGCGCGGGTGCCCGCGCCGAGGATTCCGTCGATCTCGCCCACGTCATGGCCCCGGGCCGCCAGCTTCTGCTGCAACAGCCGCATCTCGCCATCCTCCAGCGCCGGGTCCGGGTTCCCGGCATCGAAGACCGGTCCCCCCATCAGGCGATTGGCGAAATAGGCGGCGGTGGTCACGTAGACAAAGCTTTGATTCCACTCGAAATACACGTTGAAGTTCGGGTAGCCGAGGAACGCCGGCCCCTTGCGCCCCTGTGGCAGGATCAGCGAGGCGGGCAGGTCGCCCCGGATGTCGCCCCAGCGCGACCGGACGCCCATCGCTGCCCACTCGCGGCCCGGCTTGGTGGTCTGCAGCCCCGCCTGTGACCAGTCCATGTCGGCGGGTACGGTGACCTCCTGCAACCACGGCTCACCCGGCCGCCAGCCGAGACCGGCCAGCATGTTCGCGCCCGACATCAGCGCATCCGGCGCGCTCGTCTTCAGCAGCACATGCCCGTCCCCGTCCCCGTCGATCCCCTTGGTCAGGATGTCCTCCGGCAGCATCTGCACCATCCCGATCTCGCCCGCCCAGGCCCCGGTCGTGTTCACCGGATCGAAGTCGCCGTGGGTGTAAAGTTCAAGCGCCGCAAAGACTTGCGGCCGGAACAGCTCGGGCCGGCGGCAGTCGTGGCTGAGCGTCACGAGCGAGTTCAGCGTGTTGAAGTCGCCCTGGAACGCGCCGTAGTCGGTCTCGAAGGCCCAGAACGCCAGCAGTACGCCGCGCGGCACGCCGAAGCGCTGCTCTGCCGCACGGAACACGGCATCGTAGCGCTCGGAATTCACCCGGCCCTGGTCGATCCGGTACTGGCTGATGATCCGCCGCGCGAAGTCGGTGAAGCCCATCTTGAACACGCCCTGCGCCCGGTCGCGCTGCAACGTGCGGGGGTCCTGCTGGGCGCTGCGGAAGAAGGCGTCGACCGTGCCGCGATCAAACCCGCGCGCGACGGCCTCTTCCTTCAAACCGTTGACGAAGGACGAGAAACTGCCGCCGCACTGGGCGAGGGCCGGTCCGGCGAGCGACAGGGACAGGGCGGTGACGAGGCTCAACAGGCGCATGGAAAACTCCGCAAACAGAACGTTGCGCCGAGCCTAGCAGGGCCGCGCGGTCAGGCAACCTCACGCCTGCGTCAGGACAGGAAAACCGCCAGTACGAGAAGGGCGCCCCAGACCCGCCAGAGCGCGCCGCAGGCCGCCTCGATCTCGGCCGGGCCCGGGTCGCGGCGCCCCTCGGGGTGCACGAAGGGAAAGTCCCGCTGCTCGCCGTGGTAGCTGCGCGGACCCGACAGCGCGACGTCCAGCACCACGGCCATCGCCGCTTCCGGCCAGCCTGCGTTGGGCGAGCGGTGTTTCGGCCCGTCCCGCCGCGCCGCGCGCCAGGCTTCGGGGGCGAGGAAGGTCAGCGCGATCAGCGCCGCCGTCAGCCGTGCGGGCACCCAGTTCAGGACATCGTCCAGCCGGGCCGCGGCCCAGCCGAAGGCTTCGTGCCGGGGGGTGCGGTGGCCGATCATGCTGTCGGCGGTGTTCGCCACCTTGTAGATCAGCAGGCCCGGCAGCCCGAGCAGCAGGAACCAGAAGGCTGGCGCCACCACCCCGTCCGACAGGTTCTCGGCGGCGCTCTCGATGGCCGCGCGGGCGACGTCCGGCGCCTGCATCTCCGCGGTGTCGCGCCCGACGATCCGGGCCACCGCGCGGCGTCCCTCGCCGACGCCGTAGCGCAGGCCATCCGCCACGACGCGCACATGATCGACGAGCGAGCGTTGCGCCAGCAGGACGGCGGCGATCAGCACCTCCGCGACCGGCCCGACACCGGGCAGGGCGGCGACGAGCAGACCGAGGGTCCCCGCCACGACCACCAGCCCCGCCACGACGAGCGCGCCTTTCAGCCGCCGCGCGGAGCCGCTGTTCAGGTGCCGGTCGCAGGCGCCGATCACCCGCCCCATCAGGACGGCCGGATGCGGCCAGCGGTCCCACAGCCAGCGCGGCTCGCCGAGAACCGCGTCGAGGAGCATCGCAAGCGCGAGGGTCATTCCGTGACCCCCAATGCCGCGGCCAGCCGGACCCAGTCCGCCTCGGTCCCCGGAAGGCCCAGCCGGATCCACGTCGCGCTGTAGGGGAAGATCCGCGTCCAGATCCGCGCCTCGGCCAGCCGGGTCTGCCAGCGGGTGGCATCCTCGACACTGTAGAGGCGGAAGAGCGGCGTGCCGCCCTCGGTTCGGGCCATGGCCGCGGTCATCAGCGCATCCAGCCGCCCGGCATCAGCGGTCAGCCGGGCCCGCGTCGTGTCTGCCCAGCCGGGATCGCCCAGGGCGGCGGCCCCGATGACCAGGGCGGGTCCCGACACGGCCCAGGGTCCCAGCCGATCGCGCAGCGGCGCAAGCGTCTCGGGCCGACCGATCGCGAAGCCCAGCCGGACCCCGGCCAGCCCCCAGAACTTGCCCAGCCCCTTCAGGACCACCGTCCCGGGCCGGTGGGCGAGGGCCTGCAGGCTGGCCAGCGGGGTCGGATCGCAGAAGCTCTCGTCGATGACGGTCAGGCGGTATGGGGAGAGGTCCTCGCCCGCAAAGAACCGCCCGTCCGGGTTGTTCGGATGGACGATCACCCGGGCGTCGGCGGAGCCAGTCCCGACCACCGTCCAGCCCTGTGCGGCAAAGGCTGCGCCGTGTTCGTTGTAGGTCGGTTCCGGGATCAGGACCCGCCCAACGGGACCGCCGAGCGCGGGCAGCGCGGCGATCAGCGCCGAGGCCCCGTTGGCGGCCAACACGTCCAGCGTGGGCGGGATGCGCCAGAAACGGCGCGCCGCCTCGATCAGGCGCGCGCCGTCACCCGTATCGGGCAGCCGGGTCCATACCCGCCCGGGCAACGCGGGCAACGGGTAGGGCACCGGGTTGATCCCGGTCGACAGGTCGAGCCACTCGGCCGCCGAACCGCCCCAGCGCGCCGCCGCCGCGTCCAGCCCGCCTCCGTGATCCCGTTGCTGCCGTTCCATCGCGCCTGCCTGCCGTTTCGATCCCCGCCGATCTAAAGCGGCGTGCGTTTCCCGACAATCTGTTAACACTTCCTAAAGCCCGGCGAGTCACGATGTCGCCCGGGCAGGGGTGCCCTGGGTGAGTGAGTGACCGCGCGATGGCGCATATCCTGATCGTGGAGGGGCAGGTGCCCCTCGGGGAATTGTGGAAACGGCATATCGAGCGGTCCGGCGCCCGGGCCGATCTGGTGTCCGATGCCGAGGGCGCGATGCGGGTGCTGAACCTCGAGGCGGTCGATCTGCTGGTCGTCGACCTCTCCCTGCCGGACGGCGGCGCGCTGACCGTGGCGGATTACGCCGGGTACCGCCGCCCGGCCGCCAAGGTGATCTTCGTCACCTCGACGACGTTCTTCTCGGACGGCTCGATCTTCCAGCACGCCGCCAATGCCTGCGCGATGCTGCCCGCCGACACGTCGCCGGACGACCTCGTCGCGCTGGTCGATCACTACGCGGCGGGGACCTCGGCGCTCAGCCGCGCCCGGTCGTGCGGGGCATCGAAGTCGAGGACCGGGTTGATCGGGATGATCCGGTGCGGATTGATGCTCTCGTGGCTGTAGTGGTAGTGCCGCACGATGTGCCCGAAATGCGTGGTCTCCGCCACGCCCGGCCACTGGTAGAGCTCGCGCGTGTAGCCCCAGAGGTTCGGGTAGTCGAGGATTCGCCGCCGGTTGCACTTGAAGTGCAGGTGGTAGACCGGGTCGAAGCGCAGCAGGGTCGGAAGCAGGCGCCAGTCGGCCTCGGTCACCCGGTCGCCCATCAGGTAGCGCCGCGTCGACAGCCGGTCCTCCAGCCAGTCGAGCGTGTCGAAGAGGGCGCCGACCGCCTCGTCATAGGCGGCCTGCGAGGTGGCGAAGCCGGACTTGTAGACGCCGTTGTTGAGGGTGTCGTAGATCCGGGCGTTCACCTCCTCGATCTCCGCGCGCTGCTCCTCCGGCCAGAAATCCAGCGTGTTCCCGGTCAGCCCGTCGAAGGCCGAATTGAACATGCGGATGATCTCGGAGCTTTCGTTCGAGACGATCGTTCCGGTCTTCTTGTCCCACAGGATCGGCACCGTGACCCGGCCCGAGATGCCGGGATCGGCCTTCAGGTAGACGTCGCGCAGGAAGGGCAGGCCGTGGAGGGTATCGCCGGTCGCGCCCTCGAAACCGGTGTCGAAGGTCCAGCCATCGGTCAGCATGTCGGGGTGGACGACCGAGACCGAGATATGATCGGTCAGGTCCTTCAGCGCCCGGAAGATCAGCGTGCGATGGGCCCAGGGACAGGCATAGCTGACGTAGAGATGGTACCGGCCGCTTTCCGCCGCGAAGCCGCCCGACCCGCTGGGGCCGGGCGCGCCGTCAGGCGTGATCCAGTTCCGGAACCCCGCGGTCGAGCGGACGAAGCGGCCACCGGTCGCCTTGGTGTCGTAGCCTGCGTCGCTCCAGACGCCGTCGATCAGTAGTCCCATGGTCGCCTCCTTCTTGCCCGTCCGACCTAGGCCGGATGGACCTGGGCGAAAACCGGACCGGGCGCACAGCGGCGCTGCACCTGCGCACTGTCCGCTGCGCCGCGGCGGGTGAATCTGTCACAGACAAGGTTGAATTCAGACAATTTTCAGGCGGCTACATTTACATTATCCACATGAAATCCACCTATGCGATGGTGAGCTCAAGAGGTGCCTGATGACGACCTTTCTGCCAGAGGACGTCCGCCGCGGACTGGAACTCGCGCGGGAGCGCGATCTGCGCAAGAAGTCCCGCCTGCGTGTCGGGGAAGGCCCCGATGCCATCCCGATCCTGACCTTTGACGAGGACCGGTTCTCGGTTCCGATGTCGCAGGCCCCGGCGCTGCGCGGGCTTGTCGACATCTACGAAGGCGCCCGGCACCTGTACCAGGCGCTGATCGTCGCGTCCCAGGAAGACGGCGATCGGATGGTCTACGAATTCAAGCGCGTGACCGCCGCGGCCGAGAAGGCCGCGCTCGATCACTACCGCCCAGCGGATGCGCCGGTCGCGCTGATCCCGCGACTGGCGCTCTGACCTCCGGTTACTGAAGGTCCGCGAAGGCGGCTTGCAGGCGGGACACCGCCTCGGCCACCTGCGCGCGCGGCATCGCAAGGTTGAAGCGGTGCCACAGCGCGGTCTCCGCGCAGAAGTTCCGGCCGAACTGCGGGACCACCTTCGCTTCGTCCCGCACCCGGCGCAGAACCTCGTCCTCGGACATGCCGAGCCGCGAGAAGTCCACCCATGCGAGGTAGGTCGCCTGCAGCGGCATCGACCAGACCCCCGGGATCGCGGCCATCCCCTCGTTGAAGAGCCGGATATTGCCGTCGAGGTGGCGCAGCTGCGCGTCCGCCCAGGCGGCCCCCTCCGGCGAGAAGGCGGCGCGCGTTGCCGTGACCCCCAGCGTGGCCGCGTCGTAGTTCAGCGCGATCAGCCGCTGCTGGTAGGCCTGGCGCAGCTCGGGGTCGGGGATGATCGCCTGCCCGACGCGGAGGCCGGCGAGGTTGAAGGTCTTTGACGCGGCGAAGAGGGTGATCGTGCGCGCCCGGTGCTCGGGGGCCGCGATGTCCATCGGGACATGGGTGCTGCCGGGGAACACGAGGTCGCAATGCACTTCGTCCGACACGAGAAGCAGGTTGTGCCGTTCGGCGAAGTCGGCGACCTGACGCTGTTCCTCCGGGGTCCAGACCCGGCCCGAGGGGTTCTGCGGGTTGCACCACAGAAGGATGCGGGTGTCCTCCGTGATCCGGGCAGAGGCCGCCTCGAAATCGAGCACGTAGCGCCCGTCTTCCAGCCGCATCGGCAGCTCGACGGGGCGACGGCCCGCGCGCTCGGTCTTCAGCCGGAACTCGTGGTAGACCGGGGTGAAGAAACAGACACCCTCGCCCGGTGCGGACCACAGGTCGAGGATCGTCGCGATGGCGAGGCCGAGGCCCTGCGTCGTCACGATCCAGTCGGGGTCGATCTGCCAGCCGTGGCGGGTGCCGAGCCACCATTGCACCGCGGCCCGGTACGCCGGGTCATCGTAGCCGTAGCCCAACATGCCGTAGGCGACTTCCGCGTGCAGCGCTTCCAGCACGACCGGCGGGCAGCGGTAGTCCGAATCCGCCACCCACATGGCGATGCCCTCGTCCGGGCTGACGCCGCCGAACGCCTCGAGGCGGCTCCATTTGCTGTTGAACGAGTCGCGCCGCCGTGTCGTCGGGTTGAACAGGTCGTCGGTGCCGATCGGGGTTTCGGAAGTCTGGGTCATGGTCTCTCTCGCCGGTTTGGCGTCACGCTAGCCGTCTCAGCGGTGGCTGCAAGCGCAGTTGCGCCACGCGGGACGCTCGCTTAGATCACCTGCCATGACCATTCGTCCGATCCTGATCCATCCCGACCCGCGCCTGAAGAAGGTGGCCGGCGCGCTGCCTGACATCTCGGACGAGGTGCGGGTGCTGGCCGACGACATGCTGGCGACGATGTACGACGCGCCAGGCATCGGTCTGGCCGCGCCGCAGATCGGGGTCTCGCACCGCCTGATCGTGCTCGACGCGACGCAGAAGGACGAGGCGCCCGCGCCGCTGGTCATGGTCAACCCCGAGGTCATCCTCGAATCGGACGAGCGCAGCGTCTACGAGGAAGGCTGCCTGTCGATCCCCGAGCAATACGCCGACGTCGAGCGCCCCGCCGAGGTGCGCGTCCGCTGGCTGGACCTGAACGGCAGCCTGCAGGAGCGCGACTTCGCCGGGCTCTGGGCGACCTGTGTGCAGCACGAGATCGACCACCTCGATGGCGTGCTGTTCATCGACTACCTCAAGCCGCTCAAGCGCCAGATGATCACCCGCAAGATGGTGAAGCTGAAGCGCGAGCGGGCCCGCGAGGCGGGCTGAGCGATGCCGCGCGCGGTGGTGCTGCATCCCGACCCGGTTTTGCGCGCCGTCGCCGTCCCGGTGACGCGTTTCGACGAGGGCCTCGCCCGGCTGGCCGAGGAGATGCTGGACACCATGAACGCCGCTCCGGGACGTGGCCTCGCCGCGCCGCAGGTCGGCGTGTCGCAGCGCCTGTTCGTGATGGACGCGACATGGAAGGATGGACCGCGCCGCCCCTGCGTCTTCGTCAACCCGGAGATCGTCGCGGGCGAGGGGCGCGTGACCGGGCCCGAAGCCTGCCTCTCGATCCCGGGCCGCACGGTGCAGGTCGAACGCGACGCGGCCGTCACTGTGCGCTGGCAGGATCTCGGCGGGGCCGCGCACGAGGCCCGGTTCGACGGCTTCGAGGCGATCTGCATCCAGCATGAGACCGACCATCTCGACGGGGTGCTCGTCATCGACCGCGAGGCGGAGGCATGATCCGGCCGATCCTGCGCTGGCCCGACAAGCGCCTGCGGACGGCCGCGGCCCCGGTCGGGACGATCGACGACGACGTGCGCGCCCTCTGGGACGACATGATTGCCACGATGGAGGCCATGCCCGGCGTCGGCCTCGCTGCACCGCAGATCGGCGTGATGCGGCGCCTGGCGGTGGTCGATGCCTCGGACACCCGGGGACGCGCGATCCGGATTGCCGATCCCGAGGTCATCGACCTGTCCCCCGACCGCCGTCCGGGCACCGAGGCGTCGCCCTGCCTGCCGGGCGTCAGCGCCGAGATCACGCGTCCGGTCTGGGTCGAGGCCAGCTTTCTCGACGCCAACGGGTTCCGCGTGCGCCAGCGGTTCGAGGGGCTCTGGGGCATCAGCCTGCTGCACCAGATCGACCATCTGAACGGGCGGATGTACTTCGACAACCTCAGCCGGGTGAAGCGCGACATGCTGCTGCGCCGGGCGGCCAAGGCGGGGTAACGCGATGCGGCTGGTCTTCATGGGCACGCCCGAGTTCTCGGTCCCCGCGCTCGATGCGCTGGTCGCGGCCGGGCACGAGGTCGTCTGCGTCTACACCCAGCCGCCGCGCAAGGCGGGGCGTGGCCAGAAGCCGCGTCCGACGCCCGTCCATGCCCGGGCCGAGGCGCTGGGGATCGAGGTCCGGCATCCGGTCTCGCTGAAAGGCGCGGCCGAGCAGGAGGCCTTCGCGGCGCTCGGGGCCGAGCTGGCGGTTGTGGTGGCCTACGGGCTGATCCTGCCGCAGCAGATCCTCGACGCGCCCGCGCGCAGCTGCTGGAACATCCATGCCAGCCTGCTTCCGCGCTGGCGCGGCGCGGCCCCGATCCACCGGGCCGTCATGGCGGGCGATGCCGAGACCGGCGTCTGCATCATGCAGATGGAAGCGGGGCTCGACACCGGGCCTGTCCTGCTGCGGCGCACGACGGCAATCGGGGCGACCGAGACGACGGGCGATCTGCACGACCGGCTGGCGGCACTGGGGGCCGAGGCGATCGTCGCGGCCATCGCGGACGCCGAGGTGCTGCATGCCGTGCCGCAGCCCGAAGACGGCGTGACCTATGCCGCCAAGATCGACAAGGCCGAGGCGCGGGTCGACTGGACCCGCCCCGCGGCCGACGTGGATCGGCTGATCCGCGGGCTGTCGCCGTTTCCCGGGGCCTGGACCATGCTCGGCGGCAAGCGGCTGAAGCTTCTGCGGTCGCGGCTGGCTGACGGGCAGGGCACCGCGGGCGAGGTCCTGTCGGGCCTGACGGTTGCCTGCGGCGACGGCGCCATCGAGATCCTGTCCGTGCAGATCGAGGGACGCGGCGCGCAGGACGCCGAGCCTTTCCTGCGCGGAACCCCCGTGCCTGCGGGCACATTGCTGGGAGACGCCTGAGATGGGATTCTTCGCCTTCTTCGGATCGCTGATGATCGGCGGCCTCGTCGGCTGGCTGTCCGAGAAATGGGGCCTGACGCGGAACGGCGTGCTGGCCTCGGTGATCATCGCGCTGGGCGGGGTGATCCTGCTGTTCATGGCGCGGGTCATGTTCCACCTCAGCTTCGGCTCGCCCGGCCTCGACGCCATCATCGGCGGGGCGGGCGCGCTGCTGCTGGTGCCGACCGAGGCGGCACAGCGGGCGCGGCGCAAGCGGAAGTGAGGCGTCAGCGGCCCGGCGTACGCGGAGGGCGCGGGCGGTAGACCGGCAGGCGCCAGCCGAACAGGATCGATCCCGCGCGCAGGCCGAAGGTCAGCACCGTGCAGGCCGCCAGAGGTGCCAGCGGGTGCGGTGTCATCAGCGGGGCAAGAATCGCCGCCGCGGCCCCGGCGAGGGCGGCAGTGACGTAGAGCTCGCCCTGTTTCAGAACCAGCGGCACCTCGTTGCAGACCACGTCGCGCATCAGACCGCCGAGACAGCCGGTCACGATGCCCATGATGACGGTGATCGCCGGTCCCTGCCCGAGACCCTGAGCAGCGGCCACCCCGGCCGAGACCGCGATGGCGAGCGCCAGCGCATCCAGCCAGACGATGACCTTGTACCGGCTCTCCAGCAGGTGCGCGGTGAAGAAGACGATCACGGCGGCACCGGCGGCGACGCCCACGGTGCGCGGCTCGGCGATCCAGAATACCGGGTTCCGGTCCAGCAGCAGGTCGCGGACCGTACCGCCCCCCACCGCGGTCAGGCTGGCCACGAACACGAAGCCGACGATGTCGAGCTGGGCCCGCGACGCCACCAGCGCCCCGGTCAGCGCGAAGACGATCACGGCCGCGAGATCGAGTGCAACGAGCAGGCTCATCCGCTCTTGGCCGGTTTGAAGGGGGCCATGCCGGCCCGGGCCAGCGCGTCGGCCCGCTCGTTCTCGGGGTGTCCGGCGTGGCCCTTGACCCATTTCCACGTCACGTCGTGCCGCGTCCGCGCCTCGTCCAGCCGCTGCCAGAGTTCGACGTTCTTGACCGGCTTCTTGTCGGCGGTGCGCCAGCCGTTGCGCTTCCAGCCATGCATCCACGACGAGATGCCGTTCTTCACGTAGGCGCTGTCGGTGACCACGGTGATCGTGCTGGGCCGCGCAAGGCTCTCCAGCGCGTGGATCGCGGCCAGCAGTTCCATCCGGTTGTTGGTGGTCAGCGCCTCGCCGCCGCTGAGCTCGCGCTCCTTCACGACCGTATCGCCCTCCCGCGCCACCAGCAGCGCGCCCCAGCCGCCGGGCCCCGGGTTTCCGGAGCAGGCTCCGTCGGTATAGGCAAAGAGATCAGGCATGGGCAAAGACCAGGATGAAGGGATCGTCGGTCCCGGCCAGACCCGCGCCGTGCCCGAGCTCCACCGCGGTGACGGTGAAGCCCGCGTCGGTCAGCAGGCGGCGCAGGTCCGCTTCGGAATAGTAGGTGTAGAACCGCCCGAGGGAATCGCGCCCTTCCCCGGTTCCCAGTTTCAGCCCGAGGAAGACGCGACCACCCGGCGTCAGGGCCGTCCGGATGCGGGCCAGATGGCCCGGCATGTCTGCCCGCGGGGCATGGAGCAGGCTGAAGCTGGCGTGGATGCCGTCATAGGCCGCGACCTCGGCCAGGTCGGTGAAGGTCCCGAGCCGCGCCCGCACACCGCGCGACCGGGTCGCGGCGACGAACTCGGGCAGGGGGTCGAGGCCCGTGACATCGAAACCTGCCGCCTGCATCGCGGCGGCCTGCAGCCCCGGACCGCAGCCGAGATCGAGAATCCGCCCGCCCTCGGGCAGATCCGCGAGGAACCGCGCCAGGGCCGCATCCTGCTCCGGCGCGGGCGGGATCGCGGCATAGGCCTCGGCGCGCGCCCGGTAGGCGTCGAGCGTCTGCGGATCCGCGCTCACCATGCGACCGGGATCAGGCACACCACCACGAGAGTCGTCAGCAGCACGCGCAGCGCCATCCACCAGCGGGGGGCGAGGCCCTGCATCCAGAACAGGAAGTCCAGCGCGAGCAGCGCGAGGAACCCCGCGATCAGCGAGATCGCCGCCCCGGTCGGCCCGCCGCCGGTGAAGAAGAACGCCCAGAGCGCCGGGATCACCGACAGGGCGTAGCCGGTCGCCGCGACGCGACCCTCGGCCCGCGCGGCAAACCCCCAGAGCACGCCGGACATGAACGCGAGGATGATCGCCCCGTAGAACAGCCCGATGTAGGGGCCGACGAACCGGGCCCCCAGCGTGCGGACGCCCCAGGCTTGCAACTCGGGGTTCAGGGCGGTGGCCGCCCCCCAGGCAAAGGGGATGACCCCGGCAAGGCCGAGGAGCAGGGCGGATCGGGGAATGGGCGTGTCGAACATGGGCGCAGGTTTAGCGCCTCGGGCGCGGGCGTCTAGGGTGTGCGGCGCGTCAGGCCGGTTCCCGCAGCACGCGCGGCACCTTGAACTCGACCCGCTCGACGGCGGTCTCGACCAGTTCGACCGTGACGTCGTAGCGCTGCCGGAACGCGTCGATGACTTCCGCGATCAGCACTTCGGGGGCCGAGGCCCCGGCCGTGATGCCGATCGAGCCGATCCCCTCGAGGGCGCGCCAGTCGATATCGGTCGCGCGCTGCACCAGTTGCGCATAGGCGCAGCCGGCCTTGCGCCCGACCTCGACCAGCCGTTTCGAGTTGGACGAGTTCGGCGCGCCGACCACCAGCATCGCGTCGGCCTTCGGCGCCATCGCCTTGACCGCTTCCTGCCGGTTGGTCGTCGCGTAGCAGATGTCTTCCTTGTGCGGACCGACAATGGCCGGGAAGCGGGCCTTCAGCGCTTCGACGATCCCCGCCGTGTCGTCCACCGACAGCGTGGTCTGCGTGATGAAGGCGAGGCGCGCGGGATCGCGCACGTCAAGGCCCGCGACATCCTCGGCGGTTTCCACCAGCAGAACCTCGCCGGGCGGAAGCTGCCCCATCGTGCCGATGGTCTCCGGGTGGCCGGCATGGCCGATCATGACCATCTGCAACCCGTTCTGGTGATGACGCTCGGCCTCGATGTGGACCTTCGACACGAGGGGGCAGGTCGCGTCGACGAAGATCATCTCGCGCGCCTGCGCGGCGGCAGGCACCGACTTCGGCACGCCATGCGCCGAGAAGATCACCGGGCGGTCGCCCGGCACCTCGTCCAGTTCCTTGACGAACACGGCGCCCTGCGCCCGCAGCCCGTCCACGACGTATTTGTTGTGGACGATCTCGTGGCGCACGTAGACCGGGGCACCCCATTTCTGGAGCGCCATCTCGACGATCTTGATGGCCCGGTCCACCCCGGCGCAGAAGCCGCGCGGAGCCGCGAGATAGAGCGTGAGCGGGGGGCGCTGGGCTTCGGTCATCGGGACACCTTTCGTTGCCCCAGACTTAGGCCCTGCGCCTGCCTGCGTAAAGCGGGCGCGCTACTTCGCGTCGGCCGCTTCATCCTCGCGGGGTTCGCGCGGCGGGCGTCCGATGAAGCTCTTCAGCTCGTCCAGCTCGATGAAGTTGTCGGCCTGCCGCCGCAACTCGTCCGAAATCATCGGAGGCTGGGCCCGGATGGTAGAGACCACCGAGACCCGGACGCCCTTGCGCTGCAGCGCTTCCACCAGGCCCTTGAAGTCGCCGTCGCCGGAGAACAGCACCGCGTGATCGATGTGCGGGGCAAGTTCGAGGGCATCGACGGCCAGCTCGATGTCCATGTTGCCCTTCACCTTGCGGCGTCCCTGGCTGTCGGTGAACTCGCGCGCGGGCTTGGTGACCATCGCGAAGCCGTTGTAGTGCAGCCAGTCCACCAGCGGCCGGATCGGCGAGTATTCCTCGTTTTCCAGCAGCGCCGTGTAGTAGAAGGCGCGGATCAGCTTTCCTCGGCGGGCGAACTCCTGCCGCAGAAGCTTGTAGTCGATGTCGAACCCGAGCGCCTTTGCGGCCGCGTAGAGGTTGGACCCGTCAATGAACAGGGCAAGCCTGTCGTCCTTGTAAAACATATCAAGTCTCATTAAAGCGCGGGCGCCTCGTGCATACGCCCAAGTCAACTGGATAGGAGCGGGTCGTAAATTGCAACCGAAGGCTTATCCCCTTCAGTCAGGCACCTCAGGATGTTGAGGGCACGCCCCTTGCGGCGACCATCATGTTCCTGTAATGTTCCCCCATGCCATCCCGTTGGAAAACAGATCGTCCGATGTCGCGTCA
>JAUHZL010000415.1 GCA_030425945.1 Alphaproteobacteria bacterium
CCATGTCGAGATAGGGTTCCGTCTGCCCCTCGGCCGGAAACACCTCGAAAATGACGGCGATCATTCGATTCTCCTTGAACGTTTGTCACGGTGCAGCACGGAACGGCGGAAACGTGCTGATTTGTCCTGTCCCGGACCTTTACCCCGTGTTGCGTGCCAGCCATATAGGCTACCGACGTATCTTGGGGCGAGTCAAAGAACACGCTCTATATAGAGGACAGGACACAGGCATGGTGGGTGGCTTCGGTCTCTTCTCGTCTGACATGGCGATCGACCTCGGGACCGCGAACACGCTGGTCTATGTCAAGGGCAAGGGCATCATCCTGAACGAGCCCTCGGTGGTCGCCTACAACGTCAAGGACGGCAAGAAGCAAGTGCTTGCGGTGGGCGAGGACGCCAAGCTGATGCTGGGCCGGACGCCCGGCAGCATCCAGGCGATCCGTCCGATGCGCGAAGGCGTCATCGCCGACTTCGACGTGGCCGAAGAGATGATCAAGCACTTCATCCGCAAGGTCCACAAGCGCACCACCTTCACCAAGCCGAAGATCATCGTCTGCGTGCCGCACGGCGCGACCCCGGTCGAGAAGCGCGCGATCCGCCAGTCGGTGCTGGGCGCCGGCGCGCGGCGGGCCGGGCTGATCGCGGAACCCATCGCGGCGGCCATCGGGGCCGGCATGCCGATCACCGATCCGACCGGGAACATGGTCGTCGACATCGGCGGCGGCACCACCGAGGTCGCGGTCCTGTCGCTGGGCGATATCGTCTACGCCCGCTCGGTGCGGGTCGGCGGCGACCGGATGGACGAGGCGATCATTTCCTACCTGCGCCGCCAGCAGAACCTGCTGATCGGCGAGGCGACGGCCGAGCGCGTGAAGACCTCGATCGGCACGGCGCGGATGCCCGACGACGGGCGCGGCGCCTCGATGCAGATTCGCGGCCGCGACCTGCTGAACGGCATTCCGAAGGAAACCGAGCTGACGCAGGCCCAGGTGGCCGAGGCGCTGGCCGAACCCGTCCAGCAGATCTGCGAGGCGGTGATGACCGCGCTCGAGGCGACCCCGCCCGACCTGGCCGCCGACATCGTGGACCGCGGCGTCATGCTGACCGGCGGCGGCGCGCTGCTGGGTGATCTGGACCTCGCGCTGCGGGAACAGACCGGCCTGCCGATCACCATTGCCGACGAGTCGCTGCACTGCGTGGCGATGGGAACCGGCAAGGCGCTGGAATATGAAAAGCAGCTCCGGCACGCTATAGACTACGATAGCTGATCCGGGACCGGGGCGTGCTCTGGCGCGGCCCTGAGGAGCGTGCGTGGCCCGTTACCGCGAAGACGAGAACTTTGGCCTTGTGGTCCGCCGCATCGTGCTGGGCGGCCTCGTCGTGCTGTGCCTGCTCCTCGTCGCGGTCTGGCGGATCGACAATCCGCGCGTCGAGCGGCTGCGGGCGCAGGTGGTCGAGGCCATCGTGCCGCGCCTCGAATGGGCACTGGTGCCGCTGACCGTGATGACCCGCATGGCGGGCGACTTCCAGTCCTACTCGCGGCTCTACGAGCAGAACCAGCAGTTGCGGCGCGAGCTGCAACAGATGCGCTCGTGGCGCGAGGCGGCGATCCAGCTCGAACAGGAGAACGCGCGCCTCCTCGAACTGAACAACGTCCGTCTCGATCCCGAACTGACCTTCGTGACGGGCACCGTGCTGGCCGACAGCGGAACGACCTTCCGCCGGTCCGTTCTCCTGAACCTCGGGTCGCAGGACGACGTGCGCGACGGTCTGGCCGCGATGGACGGGATCGGGCTGGTCGGGCGCATCGCGGGCGTGGGCGAGTCGACCTCGCGCGTGCTCTTGCTGTCGGACAGCGCCAGCCTCGTCCCGGTCACGGTGCAGCCGTCCGGTCAAAGGGCGCTGCTCGTCGGCGACAACAGCGTCGCGCCCCTGCTCGAATTCGTCGAGAACCCGGACCAGGTCCGCCCCGGGGACCGGGTGGTGTCGTCCGGGGATGACGGTCTCTTCCCCTCCGGCCTGCTGGTCGGTCAGGTGGCGCTCGATCGCGACGGGCGCTTCCGGGTCCGGCTCGCCGCCGATTATGGGCGGCTGGAATACCTGCGGGTGTTGCGCGCCCAGCCGCGCGCCCCGGTCGCCCCGCCGATCCCGGTTCTCGATGCAGCGACCGCCCAGCCCGACGGCGAGGCCGCCCCCGGGGACACAGCCGCCGAGGCCGCGCCGGAGGTCGCCCCCGGTGATTGACGGCGGTTTCCTGCAGGTCTGGAGCTACCGCGCGCTGTTTCTCCTGCTGGCGGGGGGGCTGGCCCTTTTCGCCCTGTTGCCGCTCAACACCGCCGAGCCGGGGATTCCACGCCCGGATCTTCTGCTGTGCCTCGTGGCGGCCTGGACGCTGCGGCGGCCCGACTTCGCCCCGCTCTGGCTGATCGCGGTCGCCGGGCTGGTGCTCGACTTCCTGCTGTTTCGCCCGCCGGGCAGCTGGACGCTGGCGCTGATTCTCGCGGCCGAGACCCTGAACCGGCAGGCGCAGCGCGACGCGGACCCCACCTTCGCGGTCGAGATGGTTCAGGTGGCGGCGGCCGTGGCGGTCGCCCACGTGGTCAACCGCGTGCTGCTGGTGCTGGTCGGCGCGCCGCGCCCCTCGGCTGGCGCCGTCGTGATCGAGGTGCTGTTCACGCTTCTGGCCTACCCCCTTGTCGCGGTGGTCTCGGTCCTTATCCTGCGTGTCAGACGTCCGGACCCGCAGTCCGGCTTCGG
>JAUHZL010000416.1 GCA_030425945.1 Alphaproteobacteria bacterium
CCATCGAGAGCGCGCCCGGCACCTGGGAGATCGTGCAGGCGAGCGAGGCCGAGCTGATCGCGCCAGGCCGGTATCGGCTCACCCGGCTCCTTCGCGGCCAGCGCGGCACGGAAGGCGCCATGGGCAATCCCGCGCCCGCGGGCGCACGGGTGGTGGTGCTCGACGACAGCCTCGCCTCGCTGCCCATTGCCGAGGCCGATCTCGGCATCCCATGGAACTGGCGCATCGGCCCGGCCAGCCGCCCGGTCAGCGACGAGACCTATGTCGCACAGGCCTTCACGCCTGCGGGCGTCGGGCTGCGGCCTTTCTCCGTCGCCCATGTCGAGCAGCCGTGGCGCAGGCCTCGCACGCCCGGCGATCTGATCATCCGCTGGACGCGCCGGTCGCGCGCGCTCGCGGCCGACAGCTTGGGTGGGCTCGAGGTGCCGCTGGCCGAGGAACTGGAGGCCTACGAGGTCGAGATCCTCGACGGCGCCACCGTGAAGCGGACCCTGTCCACGACCACCACCAGCGCGCTCTACACTTCAGCCCAGCAGACCGCCGACAGGGGCGCGCCGCTCGGCCCCGGCGACACGCTCGATATCCGCATTTTCCAGCTCTCCGCCCTCGTCGGGCGGGGCGCGCCGAAAACCGTCACGCTCTTTTTCTGAGGGCCATACCATGTCCGACGCCACCACCCATCTGCTGCTGCCCTACATCCTGACGGCGCAGGCCCAGAAGCACGTCACCCACAACGAGGCTCTTCGGATCCTCGACGGCCTCGTCCAGCTGTCGGTCCTTGACCGGGATCTGACGGCGCCGCCTAGCAGCCCCGCCGACGGCGATCGCTACATCGTCGCCTCGAGCGCCACCGGTGACTGGGCCGGCTGGAATCTGAACGTCGCGCTCTGGACCGATGGCGCGTGGCTGCGCCTGCCACCGCGCACCGGATGGCGGGCGTGGGTTGAAGACGAGGGGCTGCTGCTGGTCTACGACGGGTCCGGCTGGGTCGGAACCACACCGGGCGCGCTGCAGAACCTCGCGCTGCTAGGGCTCGGCACGACTGCCGACGCCTCGAACCCATTCTCGGCCAAGCTGAACGCCGCGCTCTGGACGGCGAAGACCGTGGCGGAGGGCGGCACCGGCGATCTGTTCTACACCATGAACAAGGAGGCGGCGGGCGACGATCTCGGCCTGACGCTGCAGACCGGCTTCGTGACCAAGGCGCTGGTCGGGCTCTTCGGCTCCGACCGCTTCCGCCTCGCGGTCTCCGCCGACGGCAGCACCTTCTTCGACGGGCTGAGCGTCGACAACGCCACCGGCATCGTCGATCAGCCGCAACTGCCGCGGTTCAAGGCGTACACGAACTACGACAACTACGTCGGCATCGGGACCTGGACGAAGATCGCCATCAACAACACCGACTACAACGACCAGGGCGCGTTCGATGCCGCCAACAACCGCTTCGAGGCCCCGGTGGACGGCACCTACCTCTTCGGCGCGACGCTGCTCTACAAGGTGAACGCGAGCACGTCGGCGCGGATGAGCGGGCGGCTCGTGCTGAACGGCGCGACCGAAATCCGCGGCTCGCGAGGCGAGATCAGCGGCGCGCATGTCTCGGAGGCGACGGCGCTCTGGATTCAGACAATGGTGTCGCTCACCGCCGGTGACTCCGTGGAGCTGCAAGGCAACTTCCGCGCCGCGGACGGCTATTTCGCTGCCGACCAAACGTCCCTCTGGGGCTGCAAGGTCGGGTGATCAGCAGTCTGCGAGAGTACTGAACGTCATTGTTCACTTGATAAGGCTTGTCAGTTCTCCTGACCACGAGATGCGCAATGCTCGTTTTGCTCGGGTGGCTGCCACATGCAAGAGCGACCGGCTCTGGTTGATGATGTCCTCTCTGTCCGCGGCGTCCACAGCTGCATTCAGGGCGCCTGCCGGGGGGAACGCCGTGTCAGACAAGAAGGGGATCGCCACCGCGAAGAATTCCAGGCCCTTTGCCCTGTGCATCGTGGTGATCCGAACGCCGGGTATTGAGCGCTCATCCGGGCCTGACTGCAGGATAACGGTCTCGATTCCGGCCGCTCGCAGCGCATCGTCCACGCGTTTCACATCGTAGCGGCGTGCGCAGAGAACTCCAACGTCCGGAAGCTGAATCTGATTACTAGGTAGCGTTCGGACCCATGCCACCAGCCCCTCCAGCTCCTCGGTTTCAGAGGCACATCCAACGAGCTCAGGAGATGCACCATGTAAAAGACTCACGTAGCCACGTAGAGTATCGGTTCCCTCATCGAGGTCGTCGATACTCACCCCCTCAAGAATAGAAACAGCCCAAGCTCTAATCTCTTGGGTGGTTCGGTAATTCAACCGAAGGCGTCGAGACCTGCCACGCACATTGATTCCGCACGAGGACATACTTGCTCGGCGCGCATAGATCCGCTGATGTGCGTCCCCGACGATGAAGAGCGAATTTCTGTCCGAAGAGGGAGTTTCCGGGACAATTGCTCGGATCAAACGAAAAGCCTGCTCTCCCATATCCTGCGCCTCGTCCACGATCACCGCTGCGTAGGGCAGATTGGGCGCCTCCGAAGATAGGATCTCAGTTGCCTCACGATAAGCGTCGTCCGGCTCGGCCAAACCTTCGCTAGGGTCAGGACCCATTGAATGAGCGGTAAGCTCATGATTCACTGTTCGAAAAGGGAGCGGTGGCATGAGCAATCTCTTCTGGCTGACGGACGCGCAGATGGCGCGTCTGGAGCCCTACTTCC
>JAUHZL010000031.1 GCA_030425945.1 Alphaproteobacteria bacterium
CAGTCCGGGGGCGCGAGCCCACGGCGGGTCTTGCCGCCCGTCGGCGCGAACAGCCGCCGCTCCAGATTGGCTTCGTCAAGGCCATCAGGCAATGGCCACGAAAGGCCCGCCCGCTCGGCACGCTTCAGATACTCGCTGACCGTCGACTGGCCCACGTTCAGGCTCGCCGCGATCTTCCGGGTCGACAACCCGGCTGCCTTCAGGCGAAGGGCGTCTGCAATCTTGCGCATCGGCAATCGTCTCATCCTTGGCTCCTTGCTCGTCCTCTCGGACGGCAAGGCTAGCCCGCTGCACGATCGCCCAGCAGCACGTCTTACGGCCGGTTCCAGAGGTGATCGGAAACCCCGGAATCCGTGACCGGATCAAATCGGAACGAGTGACCGGATGTTATCGGAATCCGTGACCGGATGACCCCGGTGTGCGCAGCCGGTGCGCCTGCGCGCCTAGCGTGCCAGCGCCTCCAGCCCGCGCTGCGCGAAGGCGCCGGCCAGCGGCGCGAGCCGGGCTGCGGCGGGATCTGCGGCGGTGCCGGTCCGGGCCCGGTCCGCGATCCCGACGAAGATCACGGCGAAGCGGAACAGCGCGAAGGCAACGTGGAACGGGACGAGCTGCCCGGCCGCGGGATTGTGGGCGGCATAGTGCGCGACGAATTCCGCCTCGGTCGGGATGCCTTCGACCTCGGGCCCCAGCCCGCGGATGCCGCCGTATTCCTCGGGTGTCGTGCGCCAGGGCATGCAGCAGAACCCCAGATCGGCCAGCGGATGACCCAATGTCGACAATTCCCAGTCGAGCACGCCAGATACCTCCGGCCGGTCCGGATGGACGATGAGGTTCCCCAGCCGGAAATCGCCATGGACGATGGTGCCGCGGCCGTCGTCCTCGGGCAGGCCCGCGCCGATCGCCGCGCGCAGCTCGGCCAGCTCGGCAGGCAACGGGCCGGGCGAGGCGTCCATCTGCGTGCCCCAGCGGCGGAACTGTCGCTCGAAATAACCGTGCGAGCGGCCGAAGTCGGCCAGCCCCACCGCAGCCGGGTCGATGCGGTGGAGCGTGGCCAGCGTCTCGGCCATGGCGAGGTAGATCGCCCGCCGCTCCGCCGGCGCCATGCCGGGCAGCGCGGCATCGTCGAACACCCGGCCGTCGATCCGTTCCATCAGGTAGAACGGGGTGCCGATCACTGCCTCCGCCTCCTCCAGTGCGACGGGACGCGGCACCGGCAGGGGCGTGTCCGCGAGGGCGCTGAGGACGCGGTACTCCCGCTCGACCGCATGCGCGCCCTTCAGGATCGGGCCGCTCGGCTTCTTGCGCAGAACGAGGCGCCGCGGCCCGTAGTCGAGGAACCAGGTCGGGTTCGACTGCCCCCCCAGCGCGCGGGACAGGCGCATCTGGCCCGTCCCGAAGCGAGCGGCCAGCCAGGCGCGCAAGGCTTCCCGGTCGAAGTCAGTCATCGTCCCGCACTGCCCAGGCCCAGAAGCCGCGCCCCTCCTCCGCCAGATGCCGGTTCAGGACCATCCGGTGCACCTCGTCCGCGCCGTCCACCAGCCGCGCCTGCCGGGCGTAGCGATAGATCCATTCCAGCGGCGTGTCGGTGGAATAGCCCCGCGCCCCGTTCAACTGGATGCCCACATCGGCGGCCTTGTGCAAAAGGTTCGCCACGTGGATCTTCGCCATCGAGATCTCCTTGCGGGCGAAGCTGCCCCGGTCGAGCGCCCACGCCGCCTTCATCACCAGCAGGCGCCCGACCTCGATCTGCATGGCGAGGTCGCCGAGCATCATCTGCACGCTCTCCCGGTCCGCCAGCCGGATGCCGAACCCCTCGCGCCGCGCGGTGTACTCCGCCGCGATCTCGACGCAGCGTTTCGACAGGCCGAGCCAGCGCATGCAATGGGTCAACCGCGCCACCCCCAGCCGGGTCTGAGTCACCTTGAGCCCGTGGCCGACCTCCGACAGCACGTTCGCCGCCGGCACTTCCAGCCCGTCGAAGGCCAACTCGCAATGGCCGCCATGCTCTTCCGGTCCCATGATCGGGATGCGGCGCAGGATCTCCCAGCCCGGCTGGTCGCGGTGAAACAGGAACGCGGTCAGCCCACGGCGCGCATCGTCCGAGGTGCGGGCGACCACGATGAAATGCGCCGCCCCTTCGGCCCCGGTGATGAACCACTTGCGCCCGCGGATGACGTAGCGGTCGCCCCGCCGCTCCGCGAAGGTGCGGATCATCGAAGGATCGGAGCCGCCGCCGGGATCGGGCTCGGTCATGGCGAAGGCGGAGCGGACTTCGCCCGCGACGATGGGGGCGAGCCAGCGCGCCTTCTGCGCCGGGGTGCCGAGCCGGGCGAGCACCATCATGTTGCCGTCGTCCGGCGCGGCGGAATTGAACACGACGGGCCCGAAGATGGAGCGGTTCATCTCCTCGTAGCAGACCGCCATCGCCATTCGGCTCAGCCCGCCGCCGCCATCTTCCTGCGGCACCTGCAGCGCCCACAACCCTTCGGCCCGCGCCTCGGTCCGCAGGGCCGAAAGGCGATCCTCGGCGATGTTGCCGTGCCCGTCGAATGCGGCCGGGTCCGACTCGCAGGGGATGATCCTGTCGGCGACGAACTCGGCGATGCGGATGCGCAGCCGCTCGATCTCGGGGGGTATGCGGAAATCCATCGCCGGGCCCTCAGAGGCTGGAGACGAGGTGGCCGCCATCGACGGCGATCACCGAGCCGGTCATGTACGCGGAGGCGTCCGAGGCGAGCAGCAGCACGATCCCATCCAGATCCTCCGGCTGCCCGAGCCCGCGCTGTGGGATGCGCCGGATCAGCGCCTGCCCCGCCTCTGTGGCAAAGAAGTCGCGGTTGAGCGGGGTCTCGATATAGCCCGGGCACAGCGCGTTCACTCGGATGCCATGGCGTGCCCATTCCAGCGCGAGCGACTTTGTCAGCTGCACCAGCGCGGCCTTGGAGGCCGCATAGGCCGCGACCTGCCCCGCCACGCGCAGCCCGAGGATCGAGGCGACGTTGACGATGGAGCCGCCGCCCGTCTCCTTCATCCGCCGCGCCGCCGCCTGCGCAACGGCGAAGGCGCCGGTGAGGTTGGTGCGCAGCACCGCGTCGAATTCATCGGGGCCCATGTCGAGCGCGGGCCGGGCGGCGGTGACGCCGGCGTTGTTCACGAGCACGTCGAGCGGGCCCTCGATCTCGGCCAAGGCGCGGGCCACCGCCTTGGGGTCGGAGACATCGGCGAGCAGCCCAAGCGGCCGGGGCACGTCGGCGGGAAAGTCGGCGAGGCAGCCTTCCAGCTTCGCCGCGTCGCGGCCGCCGAGGATCACCTGCGCTCCGTTCCGGGCCAGCAGATGCGCGAAATGCAGCCCGAGGCCGCTGGTCGCCCCGGTCACGAGGCAGGTTTTGCCGGCGATGCCCTGGCCGCTCATCCGCTCTGTCCTCCGCGCAGCAATGCCTTGCAGGTCCGGGCGATCTCCGCCGGGTCATGGCGGGCGGGGTCGAACCACTTGTAGGTCCAGCTGGTCAGCCCGATGAGCGCCTGCGCCGCATAGGTCGGATCGACCGGACGCAGGACGCCGGCGGCCACCGCCCGCTCCACCGTGCGGCGAAAGGCGTTGAAATAGGCGCGCTCCAGCTGCCGCAGGCTTTCGCTCTTGCCCCCGCCCGAAAGGCTGGTGCGGCGCGCCCCCAGTTCGTCGAAGAACACCGCGAAATGGCCCGGATCCTCCGTAACCACGCCGATCTGCAACTCGATCAGCGCGTCGAGTTGGCGGGCCGGGTCGTCGATCGCGTCGATCCCCTCGACCTTCTCGATCGCCTGCCGCAGCGCGCGTTCGAACACCCGTTGCAGCAGCGCGTCCTTTGACCGGACGTAGTAGTATAGGCTCGCCTTGCGCACATCCAGCGCCTCGGCCACCTCGTCCAGCGTGGTGGCCGCGTATCCGCGCTGGCGGAACAGCTCGGCCGCCGCGCCGATCAGCGCCTCGCGCTTGCGTCGGTATTCCTCGCTCGGCTCCTCCAGCCGGGGGCGCCCGGGACGGCGGCGCGCCGGCTTCGCCCCGCTCATGCCCCGTCCTCCTCGGCCAGATCGGCCTCGACCTCCGGGCCGAACCCGTCATGGCCCGCAAAACCCGCGGCGATCTGGCAATAATAGACCGCGTGGCGCAGGGCGGTGGCGATGCCGGGGCTGCCGGTCTGCTGGCGCAGCGCCTCCAGCCCGTCGCGGTGGACGATAAGCCGGGCGAGGATCTCGTCGTCATCCATCGGCGCGCTCCCCCCGGAACTGCTCGGGCACTGCCACGGGCCGCATCGCGTCGAGATCGACGCAGACATGCTGGGTGAAGCCGTGGGCGACCTCCGCCCCGTCCAGCTTGGCGAAATCGTAGCCGACGCGGAAGGCGCGGTTGCTCATGTGGACGAACCGCGCCTCGATCACCAGGCGCTCGTCCACCAGGGCGCGGCCGACGTATTTGCACCCGCTCTCCACCACCGGGAAGCCGCGGCGCCGGTCCAGTGAGGCGCGGCGGGGATAGCCGCACGCTTCCATCAGCTCGGCAAGAGCGCGGTCCATCCAGCGGTAATAGTCGGCGAAGAAGAACTGCACCATGTCGACATCGGCATAGGTCAGGCGGAATTCGAGCCGGCCGCGCACATCCTCACGCATCGCGCTTCTCCGTCGTGGGCATGGCGGCGCGGCGGGCGCGGTAATCCTCCCCGACCGAGGTAAGCACCTGGGCGAGGATGTCCCGCTCCAGCCGCGCGCGCAGTTCGGCGCGGTGGGGGCCGAACAGCCCGGCCTTGACGTGCCGGTTCACCACTGCCGAGGTCTCGGCCATCGCTTGCGCCATCTCCCGCGCCCGCTCCATCAGGCTGTCCGCCGCGACGGCCTCCAGCGCGATGCCGAGCGCGACCGCTTCCTCCCCGCGCACCACCCGGCCCGAATAGAGCAGCTCCGCCGCCCGCGACAGCCCGACCGCCCGTTCGAGCGTGAAGGCAAGGCCCATCCCCGGCGCGAACCCCATCGGGGCGAAGGCGGTCACGAACTTCGTCGCCGTCTGGCAAAGCCGCATGTCGCACAGCATGGCGAGCCCGAAGCCGCCACCAACGGCCGCGCCGTTCACCGCCGCGATGGTCGGCATCGGCAGGTCGAGAATCCGCAGAAAGGGGCGGTAGAGCGCGGTCAGAAACGCGCGCTGCCGCTCCACGTCGCCGGTCAGATGGGCGTCGTTGTAGGGCAGATCGCCGCCGGCGCAGAACACCGGGCCGGCACCGGTCAGGATCACCGCGCGCGCGTCCTCGTCCGCCTCGACCGCGTCGCAGGCGCGGTCGAGGCCGGCCATGATCGCCGGGCTCATCGGGTTGCGCCGCGCCGGCTCGTTCAGGACGATCTCGCGCACCCTGCCCCGGCGGCGCAGCAGAACCCCATCCAGCGGCGTTTCCTCCATCTCACTCCCCTCGGAAGTCGGGCTTGCGCCGCTCGGCCGCCGCCGCCAGCCCCTCGGCCAGGTCGGCGGAGGACAGCAGCGCGCTCTGTCCCAGGCGCTCCACCATGCGGGAGCGGGCCGGCTCCATCGGCTGGACCATCGCGACCACCTGCTTGGTCATGGCGAGCGCCAGCGGGGGCCGCGCGGCCAGCTCGGCGCAGAACGTGGCGACCTCGCCGTCGAACTCCTCCGCCGGGTAGAGGCGGCTGGCGAGGCCGATCTCCCGCGCCTCTTCCGCGCCGACGCGGCGGCCGGTCATGATGATGTCCTTGGCCACCGCCGGCCCCGCCAGCGCGGTGATCCGGGACGCCGCGCCGGAGCCCGGCACCTGCCCGAAGCCAAGCTCGGGCATCGACAGCACCGCGTCGCTCGACAGCAGGCGGAAATCGCAGGAGACGGCCAGCTCCAGACCGCCGCCGAGGCAATAGCCGTGGATCGCGGCGACCACCGGGATCTCGATCTGTTCCACCCAGTCGAAGAACCGGTGCCGCGCCCACATCAGGGTGCGCAGGTCGCGCGGCGGCAGCCGCTGCTCCGACGCCACCAGCGACAGGTCGACCCCGGCGCAGAACGCCCGCCCCGCCCCGCGGATGACCAACACGCGGTGGGCGCGCAGGTCGGCCTCGATCGCGCGCGCGGCGTCGTCCAGCTCGCGCTCCATCTCGCTATCCCAGCTGTTCAGCTTGTCGGGGCGGTTCATCAGGAGCGTCGTGACCCCCGCTTCGTCGGTGCTCAGGCGGATCGTCCGGTATTCAGTCATCGAGCCCTCCAAGGAAGTGGTCGAGATCGGCGAGGAACGGCTCCCGCGTCTCGAGGAACGGGGCGTGGCCTATGCCGTCATAGACCTTGAGCGTCGCCTGCGGCGTCGCCGCCTCCAGCGCGCGGGCGACGGCGAGGGGGCTGATCACGTCCTCCGCGCCGTGCTGGTAAAGGACCGGGCAAGCCACGTCCGCCGCCCAGAGTTTCGCGTCGGTTCGCGCGACGTCGAGCAGGGTGCGGCGGGCGAGCGAGGGCGGGGTCTGCTGCATCGTCTCCACCACGAAGGCGTGCATCTCCGGGCTGACCCGATCGCCCACGATGGCGTCGACCGAGGAGCGCACATAGCGCGGCCAGTCCCGGGCCATGCGGGAGGCCATCTTCTCGAACGCGGGGCCCAGTTCGCCGCCGCCGGAGGCCGTGCCGATGCCGACGATCCCCCTCAGCGACCGCCGCGCGCCGACCCCCAGCGCGATCAGCGCCCCCATGGCCCAGCCGATCAGCACCGGGGGTTTCGCCAGCCCGGCGACGTAATCGTCAACCGCCGCGACAAGATCGCCGAGCGACGGGTCGACCCGCCCCTCCACCCCGAACCCGTGGCCGGGCAGGTCGACCACATGGCAGGTGAAGCGCTCGTCGAGCGCCATCGCGATCGGCTCCATCATCCGCCCGCTGGCCGACCAGCCGTGGATCAGCACAACGTCCGGTCCCGTTCCGCTCGTCCTCACACGCATCGCCGTCCTTCCCGTTGCCGGATCACCCGGGGGCTCCCGTGCCCCGGCGGTGATCGAAGATCCGTTTGGTCTTGAGCTCGAAGCGTTCGAGCGTCTCGTAGGGCAGCACCTCAACCTCCAGCGCGACGCCCAGCCGCTCGCGGTAGACCGCGACCAGCCGCTCGCCCAGCGCGGCGCGCCCGCCGTCTTCGGCGCCGGCCTCGGCCTCCACCCGCACACGGATGCGGTCGGTGCCGTCCTCGGCGCGGATATGCAGCTCGTAATTGCCGGTCAGTCCGGCGACCGCGCCTATCAGGTTCTCGATCGCGGTCGGGTAGACGTTCACCCCCTTGACCACGACCATGAAATCGGTCCGCCCCAGAACCCCGCCGTCCAGATAGGCCCAGGTCCAGTTGCAGGCATGGTTGGGCCGAGCGTAGCGGCGGACGAGGTCGTGAGTGCGATACTTGATGAAGGGCTGCGCGAGATGGCTGTAGGAGGTGACGATGTTCTCCCCCACCTCGCCGTCCGGTATCACGGCGCCCGTGACGTGGTCCACGCTGTAGGCGTGAAAGACGTCCTCCATCACATGCACTCCGCCGGGATGGGCCCCACATTCCACATGGGCCACGCCCACCTCGCTCAGGCCATAGGCGTCGATCCCGACCGCGCCCCAGGCCGCCTCGAGCGCGCGGCGTGTGACGGGCACGTTCATACCCGGCTCGCCGCCCGCGGTCAGGTAGCGCACGCTGCCGGAGGCGAGGTCGAGCCCCCGCTCTGCCGCCCGCTGCGCCAGCCGCATCAGGTAGGTGGGCGTGCCCGCGACCATCGTGGGCCGGCGCGACAGGATCGCGTCGAGCCGCTGGTCGGTCGTCATGCCCCCGGCGCTGTAGATCGTCAGGCCGAAGAACCGGGCGGCCCAGTACATGTGCCACAGCCCCAGCCAGAAGCCGAAATTGTGGTTGATGAAGATGCTGTCGCCCGGCCGGACCCCGCAATCCCACCAGGCATGGGCGTAGATCGTCGCCATCTGCAGCGCGTCGTATTCACTGTAATGCTCGTGCAGGAAGCTGCCGGTGGTTCCGGTCGTGTGGAAATAGGCCGAGATCAGGTCCGGCCCCATCGCCTCGGCCGCGAGCCCCCGTTCCTCCTGGTCGGCGACGTAATCGGCCTTGTCGGTGAAGGGGACATGCTTGTGGAAATCGTCCCATGTCCGCACGTCCCGCGGCGTCATCCCGGCCGCGTCGTAGATCCGGCGGTGCAGCGCGCTGTGCCGATAGGCGTAGGCGATCAGCCGGCGGATGCGGCGCAGGTGCCGCGCATCCAGTTCGTCGCGGCTGAGCGTCGCGGTGGCGGGGCTGAAGGTGCGGGCGCCCGCGCAGGAGGGAAAGGGGTGGAACTCAAGCATCGGTCGCGCCCCGTGCGGCGGCGAAGTCCGGCGCGCGCTTTTCGGCCAGCGCGGCCAGCCCCTCGCGCCCCTCGGGGCCGAGGAGGGCGGCCACCATTGCCTCCACCGCCGCCGCGTCGAGGTCCTGCGCCGGCTCGGAGGCGAGGATCAGCCGCTTCGCCTCCGCCACGGCATGCCGCGATCCGGCCGTCACCTTGCGGGCCAGCTCCAGCGCGGCGGGCAGTGCCTCGCCCGCCGGTGCGGCCCGTCCGAGGCCGTGGGCGGCGCAGTCCTCCGCGGTCAGGCGTTCGCCCTGAAGGACGAGGTCGAGCGCACGGCCGCGGCCCACGAACCGTGCGAGGCGCTGCACCCCGCCCCCGCCTGGCAGCGCGCCGAACCCGGTTTCAGGCAGGGCGACGCGGGCGCCGGCACCGAACACGCGCAGATCGCAGGCAAGCGCCAGTTCGAAACCGCCGCCGACCGCCGCGCCCTCGACCGCCGCGATCGTGCAGGTCCGTGCCGCTTCGATCCGCGCGAAAAGGCCCACGACGTCGGTCAGAAAGCCGCGCAGCGCGACCTCGTCGCCGGCGATGGACTGCAGCACGCGCAGGTCGGAGCCCGCGCAGAACGCCCGGCCGCCATGGGTCAGCACCAGCGCGCCGACCTCCACCTCGGCGTCGGTGGCCTCGACCTCCGCCCGCAGCCGCGCCACCAGTTCCGGCGTCAGAGCGTTGCGACGCTCCTCGCCCGTCAGCGTCAGCACACGGATGGTGCCGCCCCGGGCCGCGATATCCTCCCGCTCCAGCATTGCTCAGAACACGAACAGTTCCTGCCCCGACGAGACGAACAGCGTCGCGCCGTTGACATAGGAGGCCCGCGCCGAGGCGAGGAAGGAGGCGGCGTAGCCGACCTCCTCCGGGGTGCCGAGCCGGCGGGTTGGGATCAGGCCCGCGATCCGCTCGCGCATGTCGCCCCGGATCGCGGCGGCGGCGGGCGCGTCGATCAGCCCGGGCAGCAGCGCGTTGCAGGTCACGCCCTTGCGCGCCGCTTCCAGCGCCACGGTCTTGGTCAGCCCGACCAGCCCGGCCTTGGACGCGACATAGCCGGCCTGCCCGAATCCCCCGATCTCGGCCGCGCCGGAGGAGATGTTGACGATCCGCCCCCAGCCGCGCTCGGTCATGGACGGCAGCGCGGCCTGGATCGCGGTGAAGGCGCCGGTGAGGTTCACCGAAAGGTCGCGCTCGAACGCCGCGCGGGGCATCTTCACGACCCGGTCCACGTTGGTGGTGAGTGCCGCGCAGTTCACGAGGATGTCGACCGGTCCCAGCCGCGCGGCCGCATCGGCCAGCGCGGCCTGCACCGCCGCCTCGTCGGTGACGTCGACGACGGCGCCAAGGGTGCGCCGGCCGGTCTCGTCGGCGATCCGATCCGCCGCGGCGCCGACGCTGTCCAGAATGTCCAGCAGGGCCACATCGGCGCCGTCATGGGCAAGGATGCGAGCGATGGCATGGCCGATCCCGCGCGACGCGCCGGTGACGAGAGCCACCCGCCCGTCATGGCGCGCGCTGACGAAGGGCGCGCTCATGCCACCCGTTCCAGCACGGTCACCGCGGCCACGGCGACGTCGTTGCCGACGAGCCCGCCGTGGTTCTCGGCCACGCCGATGGTCGCGCCCGGGACCTGCCGCGCCCCGCACTCGCCCCGCAGCTGCCAGGTCAGCTCGCACAGCTGCGCCAGTCCCGTGGCGGCGACGGGGTGGCCACGGCTCCCGAGCCCGCCGCTCGCATTGACCGGCACGCGGCCGCCGAGCGCGGTCTCCCCGCTCTCGGCCAGTCGCCCGCCCGCGCCGCGCGGAGCGAAACCCAGCGCCTCGCAGGCCTCGATCTCGGCGATGGCGGTGGCGTCGTGCACCTCGGCAAGGTCGACATCCTGCGCGGTGATGCCCGCGACGTCGTAGGCCCGGCGGGCGGTGGCCGAGATCGTCCGGTATTCCGGCCCCGTCACGTCGCCGCTGCGCAGGCCCCAGCCGCGGACCGCGACCTTCGGCGCGGCGGCGGGCAGCAGCTCGGCCCGGGTCAGCACGATGGCCGCCGCGCCGTCGCTGATGGGCGAGCACATCAGCCGCGTCAGCGGGTCGACGACGAGCGGGCTCTCCAGCACCTGCGCCACCGTGACCTCGTCGCGATACTGCGCGAGCGGGTTGAGATGGCCGTGCCGGCGATTCTTGGCAGAGACGGCGGCCAGCTGCGCGGCGGTGGTGCCGAAGGCGGCCATGTGGTCGCGCGCGCGGGCGGCGTAGAAATCCATGAACATCGACCGCGTCTGCCGGTCCTGCGGCACGTCGCTGGCCGAGGCGAGCGCGGCGAAGGTCCGCGCCTTGTCGGGGTGGAACAGCTTTTCCACCCCGAGCACCAGCACCGCGTCGGCCTCGCCGGCGCGCACCGCCCAGCTGGCCACCTGGAATGCGCTCGAGGAACTGGCGCAGGCGTTCTCCACGTTGACGAGCGGCACGCCCTCCAGCCCCGAGCCCCTCAGCATGACCTGGCCGCGCACGCTCTCCTGATCCTGGAGCAGGCCGGCCATGGAATTGGCGCTGACCACGAGCCCGATGGCGACCGGCTCCAGCCCCGCCTTTGCCAGCGCGGCCGCGACAGCCTCCTGCGCCAGCGCGCCAAGCGAGCGGTCGGCATGTTTGCCGAACGCCGTCATGCCCGCGCCGGCGACGAACACCGGTCTGCCTTCTCCACCCACTACAATCCTCGATCTTTCGGTCGGATCACGGACAGTTTGATTTTTTCTACCAACACGTCAATAAAAAAATCCGGAGCACGAGATTCGGTGCGGAGGAGCGGTGATTTGACTTCTGAAAAGGCGGCGGGCGGGGCGGCCGGCCCATGGGATGTGGCGATCGTCGGGCTCGGGCCGACCGGCCTGGCGCTGGCGGCGCTGCTGGGACGGCGGGGCCTCAGCGTTCTGGGGCTGGAGAGGGAGGGCGGCCTTTACCGCCTGCCCCGCGCCGGCCATCTGGACCACACGGCGCTGCGCGTGCTGGACGAAATCGGCTGTTTCGAAACCGCCTTCGCCGACATGATCCCGAATGCGGGGCTCAGGATCCTGTCGGCGGGGGGGCGGACGCTCGCCTGGCTGCCATCGCCGCCGCGCACGCCCACCGGCGCGCCTTCCAGCATGCATTTTCACCAGCCAAGGCTCGACCGCGCCCTGTTCGACACTGCCGCGGCGCTGCCGTCGGTCACGCTCCGCCATGGCTGCCCGGTGACGGAGGTTGCGCCCGGGCCGGACCATGTCGCGCTGACCCTCGGCGGCACCCGGCCGGAGCAGGTGCGCGCCCGCTACGTCGTCGGCGCGGACGGCGCGGGCAGCACCGTGCGCGCCGCCGCCGGGCTGGCGCTGGAGGATTTCGGCTTTTCCGAATCGTGGATGGTGGTGGACCTGATCCTTGCCCGGCGCTGCCCCTCGCTGTCGCCCGATACCGTGTTCGTGGCCGATCCCGCGCGGCCGCATCTGCTGATCGAACTGCCGGGCATGCGCTACCGGTTCGAATTCATGCTGCTGCCGGGCGAAACCGAGGCGGAGCTGACGGCCGAGCCCACGGTCCGCCGATTGCTGCGGCCTTGGCTCGGGCCGGACGACATCGCCGCGATCGAACGGGCGGTGGTCTACACGTTTCGCGGCGCGTTGGCGCCCGAGTGGCGGGCCGGGCGTATCTTGCTGGTCGGCGACGCGGCCCATCTGACACCGCCCTTCCTCGGGCAGGGATTGTGCTCCGGCCTTCGGGATGCGGCAAATCTGGCGTGGAAGCTCGACCACGTGCTGACCCACGGCGCCCCGACCGCGCTGCTGGACAGCTACGGCGCGGAGCGGGCCCCCCATGTGCGCAACGTGATCGATACCTCGATCCGGATCGGGGAGGTGCTGTGCACGCTCGACCCCGAGACGGCCGCCCGCCGCGACGCGGACCTGCTGGCCACGGCCGAGGACCCGCGCCGCTCGCCGCTGTTCTTCCGCCTGGGCGAGCTGCCGCAGGGGGCGCTGGTGGGCGCGGGCGGCGGACGGGCGATGCCGAGCCCGCGCGTCGGCGCGACGACGCTCGACCGGCTGGCCGGGCAACGCTTTCTCGTGCTGTCGCGGCGCCCCCTGTCCGCCGATCCCGCGCTGGAGTTCTGGACCGCCCTCGGCGCGCATGTCCTCGACACGGCGGGCGAGGTGCCGGCGCTGGACGCCTGGCTCGACCGCATGGGAGCCGAGGTGGCGGTGGCGCGGCCGGACCGCTACGTGCTGGGCGCGGGGGCGACGCTCGCCGGGATCACGGATCCGGTGCGCGCCCTGCTCGCGCCCGGTCTCGTCAAGGAAACCCAGGCGGAGGCGGGCAGGGGGACCGGTAGCGTCTGACCATTACACGACCCAGCCCTTTCAAGTGGTTCAAGACCAGTCCCGAGATCATCCGCCTGGCGGCGATAATGTGCGTCCGGTTCCCGCTGACGCCGCGGGACGTCGAGGATCTGTCGCATGACGCGGCCTCTGCAGCAGACCCCTCGTCAAGGTCAATCGCGCCGCCGCCCTCGCCGAGTGGTGCGGACCTTGCTCCGCATAAGGGGCAGGGCGACTGTCCTGGCGGAGACGCGTTCGAATTGGTCTGCCAGCACCGCCACAAAATCAGACTAGTGTGATGTATTTGTTGGAAAAATAAGAAAGCTCCAACGGCCATTCCCACACTTGTTCCCACACGCAGCGGTTCTTTGCACTGCTACCGGATCAGTCTTCCAGCACATCATTACCAGACTCGCCCGTGATCAATTCGCGCTGACGTTCGCGGCTGATCTGACGATAGCTGCGCAGGGTGGTCAGTACATCGGTGTGACCGAGGTGGCCTGCTGATCAGAGCGGCGCTCGTATCGCGGTGAGGGTGGCATCGGCGCGCACAGATCAGGTTCTGCGCAACGCGGAGATCAGGCTGCCCGGATTGGGCAGCCTGCAGATTGACAAGGAGCGCGTCGCGGTCAGTTGCAGGGCAGAAGGTCGCTGCCGAGGCGCGGGCCACCGTCCCGGAGCTCGCGGTCCCGGACCTGCGTCATGTTGAACCCGAGCGAGCGTCCAATGGTCGGCCCGTAGGTGCCGACGGCCCGGCGGGCGTCTTCGCCGCCCTGCAGCGTGAACGAGACATCGCTCGCCTGGCCTTCGTCGGTCATGACCCCATGGTAGGTTCTGCCGT
>JAUHZL010000032.1 GCA_030425945.1 Alphaproteobacteria bacterium
CATCGCCTTGTCCCAGACGTTGATGGTGACCATGCGCGGCTCGGGAACGTTGACCGTGCCCAGCTGGTTGATCGGGGTCATCTGGCCGTAGGCCTCGACCTGGACCGGCTCCAGCATGCCGGCCGAGGCGCGGCCGGTGCGGAGCGATGCGAATTCCGTGCGAAGCGACGCGATTGCCCCGTCCATCCGCCGTTCGAGGTCGTCGAGGTCAATCTCAATCTCGTCGGACATGCTCATGCCTCTCGTCTGTCGTCGTCTGCCCTGTGGGGTGTCGGGTCTATAGCCTCAATCCCTCACGATTGTATAGGTGCCTTGCCCGGCAAGGATGCCCCGGAAGCCGCCCGGCTCGTCCAGCGAGAAGACGATGATCGGCAGATTGTTGTCCCGCGCCAGGGCGATGGCCGAGGCGTCCATGACCTTGAGGTGCTTGGCAAGGCAGTCATCGTAGCTGACCGTGTCGTAGCGCACCGCATCCGCGTGCTTGACAGGGTCCTTGTCATAGACCCCGTCCACCTTGGTGCCCTTGAAGATCGCCTCGCAGGCCATCTCGTTGGCGCGCAGGGTCGCGGCGGTGTCGGTGGTGAAGTAGGGATTGCCGGTCCCGGCGGCGAAGATGCAGACCCGCCCCTTCTCGAGGTGCCGCACGGCGCGGCGGCGGATATAGGGCTCGGCCACCTCGTCCATCCGGATCGCCGAGATCACCCGCGTATAGACGCCGATAGCCTCCAGCGAGGACTGCATCGCCAGCGCGTTCATCACGGTGGCGAGCATGCCCATGTAATCGGCAGTGGTGCGTTCCATCCCCTGCGCCGAGCCGGCCAGCCCGCGGAAGATGTTGCCGCCGCCGATCACCATGCAGATCTCGACGCCGAGGTCGTGGACCGACTTCACTTCCTGTGCGATGCGCTCGACCGTCGGCGGGTGCAGGCCGTAGCCCTGCGGGCCCATCAGGGCCTCGCCCGAAATCTTCAGAAGCACACGCTTGTACTTGGCACTCGGGGCAGCGGTCAGGGGCGCATCGGTCACGGCAGGTCTCCTCGGTCGATGTCCTGCCTTTGCCCGCTTGCGCGCCGCAACGCAACAGGCGGCGCCGCGCGACTTGACCGGGCGGGCCGATCCGCGCGACATCGCCGGGATCCTCGCCATGCTGCCTGTCCGGACATCACGCGATGCCTGCCTTTCCCTTCGAAACGCTCGATCCCGACCGCCCGGTGCTGATCGCCGGGCCGACGGCGAGCGGGAAATCGGCCGTGGCGCTCGAGATCGCGTCCCGCCAGGGCGGCGTGATCGTCAATGCCGACGCGCTGCAGGTCTACGACTGCTGGCGGGTTCTGAGTGCGCGCCCCACGCTTGAAGACGAGGCCGCCGCCCCGCACGCGCTCTATGGTCATGTCCCGTTCGAGGTCGCCTATTCCGTCGGCGACTGGCTACGCGAGGTCGCCCCGATTCTGGACGGCGGGCTGCGCCCGATCGTCGTGGGGGGCACCGGCCTCTATTTCTCGGCGCTGAACGAGGGGCTGGCCGAGATCCCGCCGATCCCGCCCGCGATCCGGGCCGAAGGCGACCGCCTGCGCCAAGACGATCCGACCCGGATGCTGGCCGACCTCGATGCCGAGGACCCGGAGACCGCGCAGGCGCTGGACCGCCAGAACCCGATGCGTGTGCAGCGCGCCTGGGAGGTGCTGCGCGCCACCGGCCGGGGCTTCAAGCGCTGGCATGCCGAAACCCCTGCCCCGCTGCTGCCCCTGGACCGCGCGCAGGCCTTCGTGCTGATGCCGGACACCGCCTGGCTGAACACCCGGATCGAAACCCGGTTCGACGCGATGCTGGCGATGGGCGCGCTGGACGAGGTGCGTGCGCTCGCCCCGCGCTGGGACCCGAGCCTGCCCGCGGCGCAGGCGATCGGCGCGGCGGAGTTGATCGCGCACCTGTCGGGCGAACTTGACCTCAGGGAATCGCGTGACAGGGCCGTCACCGCGACCCGGCAATTCGCGAAACGTCAGCGAACCTGGTTCAGGAACCGTCTGAAATCATGGGATGTGGTCGATCCATCCCCGTGATACTCACATTATCCTGTGGAGAACTCTGTGGAAGCCACCAGATGAGGGGTTACCCACAGGCTTTCCACAGTGACAGGATTCTTGGCCATATGGTAGCGTTCCCCATGCTGAGCACCAAGTGTGGGGGTATTTGGTGGAACTCGATAGCACCGAAGTACGAGTCGCGACGCTCCAGAGCCTGATGAAAAAGGGCCTCTGGCGCCTGACGTCTCCGCATTCCAGCCCGCGTGCGCGGCTCTACTGGATCACCAAGGGCGCCGGGCGGTTCACCGCCTGCGGCGTCACCAAGGGCTTTGGCCAGCACACGGCTGTGTTCCTGCCGGCGCGGACGATGTGCTCGTTCGAACTGTCCCCGCATGTCTTCGGGACACGGATCGACTTCCCGTTCGACCTCGGGCCGCAGTTGCCGGAGGACACGACCGTCCTGCGGATCAGCGAGTCCCGGCACCAGGGGGAACTGACCCAGGTCATCGACCAGCTCTACACAGAGGTCCGCGACCACACGCCCGGCTGGTACGCCGCCGCGCGCAGCTATGCCCACCTGATCTCGGTCCAGCTGCAGCGGCTGGAGGCCACCTATGGCCAGCAAGTCCGCGCGGTCGGCTCGTCGCAGCGGATCGTCGAGGGCTACACGGCGCTGATCGAGGATCACCTGACCACCGGCCTGTCGGTGTCGGACTACGCGCAGAAGCTGGGGATCACACCGACGCACCTGACCCGGGTCTGCCGAGAGGTTTGCGGCAAGACCGCCTCGCACCTGCTGCACGAACGCGTGATCGCCGAGGCGCGCCGGATGCTCGAGGACACCGATGTCCCGATCCGCCAGATCGCCGAGGACCTCGGGTTCGGGTCAGCCGCCTATTTCACGCGGGCTTTCGGCCAGCGCACGGGGATGACTCCGTCGGCGGCCCGCGCCCACGGCCTGCGCGAGCGCCGCGCCGCATAAGCCTCTTGGGCGCCAAGTAAATTCTCGCTGCGGTTGCGGCGACACGGTGTCGCGCCCTACGACCGTTGTGTCGCTTAAGGACAAGTGGCGTGTCGCTTTTTTGATCCGGAACGCCGGGCATCGGCATTGACCCGCTGATCAAAACCTGTTGCCCTGTGAAGGACGCCTGCACCGCGGTGCCGTGCGACCCTCCGGATCGGGACGGTCTGCCCCGCTGCGAAATACGGGCTCGGAACGATACAAGATCATGTGTCACAGGGAGAACGAGATGACGCACCCCACCCTCACCGGGACGCCGATGCACCCGGCCGTATCCATGTACGCAAAGGAGGTCCTCGACGGCGCACTCAGCCGCCGCGAGTTCCTGACCCGCGCGACCGCGCTCGGCGTCACCGCCGTCGGCGCCTACAGCCTGATCGGCATTCCCGCCCCGGCGGAAGCCGCGGCCCACGCCAACGGCAAGCCCGGCGGCACGCTGCGCGTCCAGATGGAACTGCGCTCGCTCAAGGACCCGCGCACCTACGACTGGTCGGAAATGGCCAACTTCTCGCGCGGCTGGCTCGAGTACCTGGTCGAGTACAACCGTGACGGCTCGTTCGCGCCGATGCTGCTGGAAGGCTGGGAAGCCAACGGCGACGCCACCCAGTACACCCTGAAGGTGCGCCCGGGCGTGACCTGGAACAACGGCGACGCCTTCACCGCCGCGGACGTGGCCAACAACATCACCCGCTGGTGCGACAGCACCGTCGAGGGCAACTCGATGGCCTCGCGAATGTCGACCCTGATCGACGAAGCCACCGGCAAGGCGCGTGACGGCGCGATCGTCGTCGTCGACGACATGACCGTGCAGCTGAACTGCAGCGCGCCCGACATCACCATCATCCCGGGCATGGCCGACTATCCGGCGGCGATCGTCCACAGCAGCTATGACGGCGGCGACCCCTCGGACAACCCGATCGGCACCGGCCCGTACCTGCCCGTCGAGAACGAGGTCGGCATCCGCCAGGTCCTGCAGAAGAACACCGATCACGCGTGGTGGGGCGTCGGCGCCTACCTCGACCGGATCGAGTTCATCGACTACGGCACCGACCCGGCCGCCACGCTGGCCGCAGCCGAGGCCGAAGAGATCGACATGACCTACCAGACGGTGGGCGATTTCGTCGAAGTCTTCGACGCCATCGGCTGGAGCCGCTCGGACGCGGTCACCGCGGCCACCATCGCGGTCCGCTTCAACCAGCTCGCCGAGCCGTACAACAACGGCGACGTGCGCCGCGCGATCCAGATGGCCGTGTCGAACGACGTGGTGCTTGAACTGGGTTACGCGGGTCTCGGCACCCCGGCGGAAAACCACCATGTCTGCCCGATCCACCCGGAATACGCGCAGCTTCCGCCGCAGACCGTCGACGGTGCCGCCGCGAAGGCGATGCTCGAGGCCGCCGGCCACGCCGACACCGAGTTCGAACTGATCTCGATCGACGACGCCTGGCAGTCGGCCACCTGTGACGCGGTTGCGGCCCAGGTCCGTGACGCGGGAATCAACATCAAGCGGACGATCCTGCCCGGTTCGACCTTCTGGAACGACTGGACCAAGTACCCGTTCTCGGCCACCGAGTGGAACATGCGCCCGCTCGGCGTGCAGGTGCTGGCGCTGGCCTACAAGTCCGGCGTGGCCTGGAACGAGACCGCCTTCTCGAACGAGGAGTTCGACACCCTGCTGACGCAGGCGATGTCGATCGCCGATGCCGACGCCCGCCGCGAGGTGATGGCGAAGATCGAGAAGATCATGCAGGACGAAGGCGTGATGATCCAGCCGTACTGGCGGTCGCTGTTCCGTCACAAGCGGGACTTCGTGATGAACGCCGAGATGCACCCGACCTTCGAGCTGCACCTCTACAAGTACTGGCTCGACGTCTGAGCCGGACCGGGCGGGCCGTTCCAACGGCCCGCCCCCTCCCCCTGATCGCCGCCACCCGGTGCCGCCCCGCGATGAACCGGGTCACGGAGGGATTGCCGCATGCTGCTCTTTATCCTGCGCCGGGTCGGCGTGATGGCGCTGACAGCGCTGTGTCTGACCTTCATCGTGTTCGCCCTGACGAACCTGTCTCCGAACCTCGAAAAGCTCGCGAAATCCGAAGGCAACGCCCGGATGACCGACGCGCAGGTCGTCAGCTGGCTGGAGAAGAACGGCTACGCCCAGCCGACGCTCGTCCGCTACGGCGAATGGCTGGGGATCGTCCCCGGCTGGACCCGGGTCGATGAGGAAGGCATCCTGCGCGGCCGCTGCGTGGGCCTCGCCGAGGACAAGACGAACCCGC
Organism: Alphaproteobacteria bacterium; assembly: GCA_030425945.1. Classification (GTDB taxonomy): domain Bacteria; phylum Pseudomonadota; class Alphaproteobacteria; order Rhodobacterales; family Rhodobacteraceae; genus Dinoroseobacter. Next base: position 5,322 of record JAUHZL010000032.1, read on the forward strand.
CGACCTATTGCGGCATCCTGCAAGGCGAGTTCGGCTTCTCGACCGTGTTCAAGGACCCGGTCTCCAAGATCATTTCCACCCGCCTCGCCCTGACCGGCGTGCTGATGTTCTGGGTGATGGTGGTGATGGTGCCGATGGCGCTGATCATCGGCGTTCTGGCCGGCATGCGCGAGGGCTCGCGGATGGACCGGTCGCTCTCGACCTTCTCGATCGCCTCGACCGCCACGCCGGAATACGTCTCCGGCGTTCTGCTGATCACGGTCTTCGCCTCGTCGGTGGTCGGGCTGAAATGGTTCAAGGGCACCGCCACCAGCGCGATGGACGGCGTGACCTTCGAGAACTTCACCCTGCCGGTGCTGACGATGGCGCTCTACGGCATGGGCTACATCGCCCGGATGACCCGCGCCTCGATGGCCGAAGTGATGACGGCCCAGTATATCCGCACCGCGCGGCTGAAGGGCGTCAGCTTCCGCAACATCGTGATGAAGCACGCGCTGCGCAACGCGCTGATCGCGCCCTTCACGGTGATCATGCTCCAGTTCCCCTGGCTGCTGACCGGCGTGGTGATCGTGGAAACCCTGTTCAATTACAAGGGCTTCGGCTGGACATTGGTCGAGGCCGCGGGGAACAACGACATCGAGCTGCTGCTCGCCTGTTCCATCGTGGCCGTGCTGGTCGTGCTGGTGACGCAACTGATCTCGGACATCGGTTACGTCTATCTCAACCCCCGTATCCGGATTTCCTGAGGAGACGCCGCAGATGGAACCGCTCTCCGCAGGACAGATCGTCGTCGGGATCCTGAACCAGTTCATGCCGGTCTGGATCGCGCTCGTGGTGCTCTACGCCGTCTCGATCCTCTTCAAGCGCAAGCTCGGGCTCTACGGCAAGCTCTTCGACTCGACCATCGGCATGATCGGCTTCGGCCTCGTCATGTTCTGGGTCTTCACCGCGATCTTCGCAGACATGATCGCCCTCTTCGACCCGCTCTCGCAGATCTCGGGGATGAAGAACAAGCTGCCGGGCACGCCGCTGCCGGACGGCACCGGCGTCTACCTGCTGGGCGGGGACAACCTGGCGCGCGACGTGTTCAGCCGCATGGTGATGGGCGCCCGCGAGGTGCTGAAGATCGCGCCCGCGGCAACCGCCTTCGCCTTCATGGTCGGGATCACGCTGGGGCTGCCAGCGGGCTATTTCGGCGGGCGGCTCGACACGGTGCTGTCGTTCCTCGCCAACCTCGTGCTGGCCTTCCCGGTGATCCTTCTCTTCTACCTGCTGGTGACGCCCGAGATCGTGCAGACCGGCATCCCGCGCTACATGGCGGGCGTGCTGTTCCTGTTCCCGATCCTGTTCCTCGTGATCCTGTGGAACTCGCGGTTCTTCACCAATCCCGGACGCCGAAACCTGTATGTCGCGATCACGGTGGTGCTCGGCGGCTGGGTCTATCTCGGCCTTGCCTATGACGCCGATCCGCTGGGCGTGATCTCGATGCCGCCGAACGTGCTGATCGTGTTCGTCTCGGTGGTCTTCGTGAACTCGCCCACCGTGTTCCGCATCGTGCGGGGGATCGTGCTCGACATCCAGAACCGCGACTACGTGGCCGCGGCCCAGACCCGGGGCGAAGGCCCGTGGTACATAATGCTGTGGGAGATCCTGCCCAACGCGCGCGGGCCGCTGATCGTCGATTTCTGCCTGCGCATCGGCTACACGACCATCCTTCTGGGAACGCTGGGCTTCTTCGGTCTCGGCGTCAGCCCGGAGAGCCCGGACTGGGGCTCGACGATCAACGAGGGACGGCGCCTGCTGTCGATCTACCCGCACCCGGCCATCGTGCCCGCGCTGTCGCTGATGACGCTGGTGCTCGGACTGAACCTGCTGGCCGACGGCCTGCGTGAAGAAAGCCTGAGGGACTGATCATGGCAAAATGGGACTATGACGGCCCGATCCTCGAGATCGAGAACCTGTCCATCAGCTTCTTCACCCGGCTGCGCGAGATCCCGGCGGTGATGGACTTCTCCTGCACGGTGCAGCCCGGCGAGGCGATGGGCCTCGTGGGCGAGTCGGGCTGCGGCAAGTCCACCGTCGCGCTGGGCGTGATGCAGGACCTCGGCGTCAACGGGCGGATCGTCGGCGGCTCGATCAAGTTCAAGGGCCGCGACCTGAACACGATGAGCGCGGACGAGCTGCGCGGCATCCGCGGCTCGGAGATCGCGATGATCTACCAGGAGCCGATGGCCTCGCTGAACCCGGCGATGAAGATCGGCCAGCAGCTGATGGAAGTCCCGATGATCCACGAGGGGATCAGCGAGAAGGACGCCCGCGCCCGCGCGCTGGAGGTGGTGACGGACGTGAAGCTGCCCGACCCGGCACGCATCCTGAACAGCTACCCGCACCAGCTGTCGGGCGGCCAGCAGCAGCGCATCGTGATCGCCATGGCGCTGATGTCGAAGCCGTCGCTCCTGATCCTCGACGAGCCGACGACCGCGCTCGACGTGACGGTCGAGGCGGCCGTGGTCGAACTGGTCAAGGAACTGGGCAAGAAATACGGCACATCGATGCTGTTCATCTCGCACAACCTCGGGCTGGTGCTGGAGACCTGCGACCGGCTCTGCGTGATGTATTCCGGCGAGGCGGTCGAAACCGGCTCGATCGAGGATGTCTTCGACAAGATGCAGCACCCGTACACGCAGGCGCTGTTCCGCTCGATCCCGCTGCCGGGGGCCGACAAGACCTCGCGCCCGCTGGTGGCGATCCCCGGCAACTTCCCCCTGCCCCACGAGCGCCCGCCGGGCTGCAACTTCGGGCCGCGCTGCGACTACTTCGAGGCCGGGCGCTGCGATGCGGGCGACATCCGCATGGCCGAGGTGCCGGGCGACGACCGCCACGCCACGCGCTGCCTGAAGTTCCGCGAGATCGACTGGGACGCGCCGCCGCTGGTCGAGGCCGGGGCCGCCAAGGCCGAGGTCGGCGACGTGGTCCTGCGCATGGAAGACCTGCGCAAGTATTACGAGGTGTCGGCCAACGCGCTGTTCGGCGGCGGCTCGAAGAAGGTGGTCAAGGCGAACGAAACGCTCAGCTTCGAGGCGCGCGAGTCCGAAACCCTCGCCATCGTGGGCGAGTCGGGCTGCGGCAAGTCCACCTTCGCCAAGGTGCTGATGGGTCTCGAAACCGCGACGGCGGGCAAGATCCTGATCGACAACCGGGAAATCCAGGACACCCGCATCCAGGACCGGGACACCAAGACCGTGTCCGAGGTGCAGATGGTGTTCCAGAACCCGTTCGACACGCTGAACCCGTCGATGACGGTCGGACGCCAGATCATCCGGGCGCTGGAGATCTTCAACGTGGGCTCGTCGGACGAGGACCGCGAGGCGCGGATGCTGGAGCTTCTGGACCTCGTGAAGCTGCCGCGCAGCTTTGCCGACCGGATGCCGCGCCAGCTCTCCGGCGGGCAGAAGCAGCGGGTCGGGATCGCGCGGGCCTTCGCGGGCGATGCGCGGATCGTGGTCGCGGACGAGCCGGTGTCGGCGCTCGACGTGTCGGTGCAGGCGGCGGTGACCGACCTGCTGATGGAAATCCAGCGCCGCAACAAGACGACGCTGTTGTTCATCAGCCATGACCTGTCGATCGTGCGCTACCTGTCGGACCGGGTGATGGTCATGTACCTCGGCCACGTGGTCGAACTGGGCACCACCGATCAGGTCTTCAGCCCGCCTTACCACCCCTATACCGAGGCACTGCTGTCCGCGGTGCCGATCGCGGATACCAGCATCGAGAAGACCCATATCGTGCTGGAAGGCGACATCCCCTCGGCGATGAACCCGCCGCCGGGTTGCCCGTTCCAGACCCGGTGCCGCTGGAAATCCAAGGTCCCCGGCGGCCTCTGCGAGACCGAAGTGCCGTCGGTCCGCCACCTCGGCAACGGGCACCAGGTCAAGTGCCACCTGTCGGACGACGAACTCGGCGGGATGGAGCCGGTGATCAAGATCGCGGCCGAGTGACGGCCGACGCAGGCGCATCGAAGGGCGGCCCGGTGGGCCGCCCTTTCGCATGTTTGCGCCGTTTCCTGTCGGGTTTGGACTAGTGGCGGGTTTCCGGCAAGCTAGGCTGCGGCCAAACGGAGAATGAGGACGAGATGAAAACCACCACCCAGGTCTGCGTCATCGGCGGCGGCGTCGTCGGCTGCTCGGTGCTCTATCACCTGACCAAGCTCGGCTGGACCGACGTGATGCTGGTCGAACGCTCGGAACTGACCAGCGGCTCGACCTGGCACGCGGCCGGCGGGTTCCACACCCTGAACGGCGACACCAACATGGCCGCGCTGCAGGGCTACACGATCCAGCTTTACAAGGAACTGGAGGCACTTACGGGGCAAAGCTGCGGGTTGCACCATGTCGGTGGCATCACGCTGGCCGATACCCCCGAGCGCTTCGACATGCTGAAGGCCGAGCGCGCCAAGCACCGCTACATGGGGCTGCACACCGAGATCCTGTCGCCGTCCGAGGTCGTCGCGATGACCGACGGGCTGGTCAATGTCGAGGGTGTTCTGGGCGCGCTCTACGATCCCCTCGACGGGCACCTCGACCCGTCCGGGACGACCCATGCCTATGCCAAGGCCGCGCGGCAGGGCGGCGCCGAGATCGTTCTGCACACCCGAGTCCTCGAAACCAATCCGCGTCCCGACGGCACCTGGGACGTGGTGACCGAGAAGGGCACGATCCACGCCGAGCACGTGGTCAACGCGGGCGGCCTCTGGGCGCGCGAGGTGGGCGCGATGGCGGGCGTCTACCTGCCGCTGCTGCCGATGGCGCACCAGTATGTCGTGACCGACGAGATTCCCGAAATCTACAACCGCGCCAAGGAGTTCCCGCACGTCATGGACCCGGGCGGCGAAAGCTACCTGCGGCAGGAAGGGCGCGGTCTCTGCATCGGGTTCTACGAGCAGAACTGTGAACCGTGGGCCGTGAACGGCACGCCTTGGGACTTCGGCCACGAGTTGCTGAATGACAACCTGGACAAGATTGAAGACTCGATCGCCTTCGCCTATCGCCGCTTCCCGGTGCTGGAGCGCGCCGGCATCAAGTCGGTGATCCACGGCCCCTTCACCTTCGCGCCCGACGGCAACCCGCTGATCGGCCCGGTTCCCGGCCTGCGCAACTACTGGTCGGCCTGCGCCGTGATGGCGGGCTTCAGCCAGGGCGGCGGCATGGGCCTCGCGCTGGCGCAATGGATGATCCACGGCGCGCCCGAGGTCGATCCGCGCGGCTTCGACGTCGCCCGGTTCGGCACCTGGACGACGCCCGGCTATACCGTCCCCAAGGTGATCGAGAACTACCAGACCCGCTTCTCGGTCGCCTACCCGAACGAGGAGAAGCCCGCCGCCCGGCCCTTCCGGACCACGGCGATGTACGACATCTGGTCGGATATGGGCGCGGTCTTCGGCCAGACCTACGGGCTGGAGGTCGTCAACTACTTCGCCCGCGAGGGCGAGCCGCGCTACGAGACCCCGAGTTTCCGCCGCTCGAACGCCTTCGAGGCCACCCGCGCCGAGGTCCACGGGGTCCGAACCGCGGTCGGCATTAACGAAGTGCAGAACTTCGGCAAGTTCCGCGTCACCGGCCCCAACGCGCGCGCGTGGCTCGACCGGATCATGGCGGGCCGCATCCCGCAGCCGGGACGCCTGAGCCTGACGCCGATGCTGTCGCCCACGGGACGCATCTTCGGCGATTTCACCGTCTCCTGCCTGTCCGAGACCGAGTTCCGCCTGACCGCCTCCTACGGCTCGCAGCACTATCACCAGCGCTGGTTCGACGACCATCTCGAGGACGGCGTGCGGGTCGAGAACGTCTCGGACAGCCTGACCGGGTTCCAGATCGCAGGCCCGAAAGCGCGCGAGGTGCTGGCGGCCGTCACCAGCGCCGATGTTTCGGCCGAGGCGTTCCGCTTCTTCGACGTGCGCCGGATGACGCTGGGCATCGCCGACTGCATCGTGCAGCGGGTCAGCTACACCGGGGACCTCGGCTACGAGATCTACTGCGACCCGATGAGCCAGCGCAACCTGTTCCACACGCTGTGGGAGGCGGGCAAGCCGCATGGCATGGTGCCGTTCGGCATGCGGGCGATGATGAGCCTGCGCCTCGACAAGTTCTTCGGCTCGTGGCAGCGCGAGTTCAGCCCCGACTACACACCGGGCGAAACCGGGCTCGACCGCTTCATCTCCTTCAGGAAGAACGCCGATTTCATCGGACGCGCGGCGGCCGAGGCCGAGCGCCAGTCGGGCAGCGCCCGCACGCTCTGCGCCTTCGAGGTGCAGGCGACCGATGCCGACGTGGTGGCCTACGAGCCGATCTGGCTGGGGGGCGAGGTCGTCGGCTTCTGCACCTCGGGCGGCTATTCGCACTGGGCCGGCAAGTCGATCGCGCTCGGGTTCGTGCCGACCGAGCGGCTGACCGACGATCTGGAGGTCGAGATCGAGATCCTCGGCGAGATGCATGCCGCGAAGCGCCTGCTGACGCCGCTCTTCGATCCGGACGGCGCGCGCATGCGGGGCTGAGGCCCGCCAAACGCGAAAGGGGCGCCCCGTCGGGCGCCCCTTTTTTTGGTCGCATCAGGCGGTGCCGGATCAGACGACCAGCTTGGCCTCGAACTTCTTCAGCGTCGGACGCGCCGAGACGTAGCTCTCGCGGCCGATCCGGGTCTTCAGCTCCGGGAAGAGCTCGAAGATCTCGTCCCGCTGGTCGCTGTCGATGCCGCTCAGCGTGTAGTCGCCGGGCTGGAAGCTCTCGGACCAGGCGCCGTCGGCCAGAACGATCTGGTGGCTGGCGCACATGAAGTGGATGTAGGTGGTCGCCACCATGTCGAGGCGGTGCACGCCGTCCATGCCGACGAGGTGCTTGGCCGCCACCAGCACTTCCGGCTGGTCGAACAGCAGGTCGACCTCGGCGTTGGCGATCAGCATCCGGTGATTGGGCGAGACGATCATGTCCCGCTCGGGCAGACCGTTGCCGAGCGACCCGGCCTTGATCAGCACCGGCTTCAGGTGCGGCGCGTCGGTCAGGGTCTTCAGCGTGATGCGCTTGTGACCGACCCACTGGATGTCCTGGAAGCCGTTGTCGCGGGTGATGACCTTGTCGCCGACCTTCAGGTCCTCGACCGCCACCTCGCCACGCGGGGTCGCGACGCGGGTGCCGGGCGTGAAGCAGGGAATGACGTTCTCGATCTCGGTGAAGTCGAGGCGCTGGGTCGGGTCGCCGTTGAAGATGACGTAGCCGTCTTCCTTGTCCGCCGAGGTGTAGACCACGTTCAGCGGGCCGGAGCCGGTCAGGTCCAGCGTGTCGAAGTCGTCGCCACCCGAGCCGCCGTCCACGAAATCGCCCGCGTTGCCGCCAAGGAAGGTGTCGCGGTCGTCGCCGCCGTAGAGCGTGTCCTTGCCCTGGCCGCCGGTGATCGTGTCGTTCCCGGTCCCGCCGTAGACGGTGTCGTCGTCGATGCCCGCGTCGATCACGTCATTCCCGGCGTCGCCGTAGATCGTGTCGTCGTCGTCCTGGCCGAAGATCGTGTCGTCCCCGTCCCCGCCGTAGATCAGGTCCTTGCCGTTGTCGGGCACGAGGTCCGGACCGCCCGGGCCTTCGTCCGGGATGTTCACGGCATCGGGGAAGGACGGGTTCAGGCCGCCGTAGATGGTGTCGTTGTCGGCACCGCCGCGGATCGTGTCCGAGCCCTCGCCGCCGACGATGAAGTCGTTGCCGTCCCCGCCGTCGATGGTGTCGTCGTCGAAGCCGCCGTCGATCGTGTCGTTGCCCGCGCCGCCGTCGATGATGTCGTTGTCATCGCCGGTGAAGATCGTGTCGTTGCCCGCCCCGCCGAAGACCGTGTCGCGGTCGTTGAACGGGTCGCTGTCCAACGGATAGAGGCCGGGATAGCCGCGGTCCGGCAGCGGAACGCTCGAGACCGGGGCCGAGGTGTCGATGTAGTCGTCGCCGTCCCCGCCATCGGCATAGTCGTTGCCGTTGCCGCCGAGGATGGTGTCGTTGCCGCCTTCGCCGTAGAGGGTGTCGTCGCCCTCGCCGCCGTCCAGCTTTTCCCAGCCGGAGCCGCCGTAGATGGTGTCGTTCCCGGCCTCGCCGAAGAGCGCGTCCGACCCCTTCACGCCCCAGATCTGGTCGTTGCCGTCGCCGCCGTAGATCGCGTCGTCGCCATCGCCGCCGTAGATCTC
>JAUHZL010000417.1 GCA_030425945.1 Alphaproteobacteria bacterium
CAGGACAGAAAATTGCCACAATTTGCCGCCGCCCGGGTTTGGCCCCCGGGGTCTCCATGGTATCGTTTTGGCAAAACACAAAAAACCCGAGCAGGTTTCTACAACATGGCCCGCATCAGCGAGCTGCATTATTCCAATGCCTACGCCTCGGCGTCGGGCGTGGCGGAGTTCGTCGAGGTCGCGCTCGCCCCGGGCGAGGACCCCGCCGACTTCACCGTGTCCTTCTATGACGCGGACGGCACCGTGCTGCTGAACGTCGGCCTGTCGCACCCGCTGGTGCAGGTCGGCTTCGATGCCGATGCCAATGAATATGTCTACGTCATCCAGAACGGCGCTTTCCCGATCCTGCTGACCGATCCCGACGGCGCGCAGGCCTACAACTCGGAAGCCTTTGCACTGGTGAACACCGACACCGGCACCGTGATCGACTTCTACGACATCGGCGGCGGGACGCAGCAGATCACCGCGCTTGACGGGCCTGCGGCGGGCGCCACGTCCGAGAACATCCCGGTCCCCACCGGCCCGAGCGAGGCCGACTACTCGATCCAGTTCAACCAGCCGAACCCCGAGGCGCTGGTGCTCGGCCCGGCCATGAAGCTGAGCTCGGGCGTCATCTGCTTCGCCAGCGGCACCCGGATCCGCACGCCGGAGGGCGAGCGCGCCGTCGAGACCCTGCGCCCCGGCGACCTCGTCGAGACCCTCGATCACGGCCCGCAACCCCTGCGCTGGACCGGCCGCACCCGCGTCGAAGCCGACGGCACCCTCGCCCCCGTGCTGATCCGCAAGGGCGCGCTCGGCAATTGCCGCGACCTGATGGTGTCGCCGCAGCACCGCGTCCTGTTGCGCGGCTGGCGCGCCGAGATGCTGTTCGACGTGCCGGAGGTCCTGGTCGCCGCCATCCACCTCGTCGACGGGACGCGCATCCTGCGGCGGCCCGGCGGGCGGATCACCTACCACCACATCCTGTTCGACACGCACCAGATCGTGTTCTCCGAGGGCGCCCCGACCGAGAGCTTCCATCCCGGCGACTGGTCCACCGGTACGCTCGACGCCGCGCAGCGCGCCGAACTGCTGGCGCTCTTTCCCGACCTTGCCCGCACCGGCTACGGACCCGCGGCCCGGCGTGCGCTGAAGCGCCACGAGGCCGCCCTGATGCGCGGCTGAGCGGCCTCGCCCGGTTGCATTCGCCTCGCCCGGTGCTATGCCCTCACACGCGACAGCGCGGAGACGGACATGGACGACCTGAGACAGAAGTACCTGGGGGCGATCGCCGAGGCGGGCGACGAAGGCGCGCTCGAGTCGGTGCGTCTCGCGGCGCTGGGCAAGAAGGGCGAGATCAGCCTGAAGATGCGCGAGCTTGGCGGCATGTCCCCCGAGGAGCGCCAGACCGCCGGTCCCGCGCTGAACGCCCTCAAGGACGAACTGACCTCGGCGCTGGCCGCCAAGAAGGCCGCGCTGGCCGATGCCGCGCTGAACGAGCGCCTGGCCGCCGAATGGCTGGACGTGACCCTGCCGGGCCGCACCCGGCGCCAGGGCACCATCCACCCGGTCAGCCAGGTCACCGAGGAGGTCACCGCGATCTTCGCCGACATGGGTTTCGCCGTCGCCGAAGGCCCGCAGATCGAGACCGACTGGTACAACTTCGATGCGCTGAACATCCCCGGCCACCACCCCGCGCGGGCCGAGATGGACACCTTCTACATGCACCGCGCCGAGGGCGATGACCGCCCGCCGCACGTGCTGCGCACCCACACCTCGCCGGTCCAGATCCGCTACATGGAAAAGCACGGCGCGCCCTGCCGCATCATCGCCCCGGGCCGCGTCTACCGCGCTGACTACGACCAGACCCACACGCCGATGTTCCACCAGGTCGAGGGCCTCGCGATCGACCGCGACATCTCGATGGCGAACCTCAAGTGGGTGCTGGAAGAGTTCTTCTCGGCCTATTTCGGCACCAAGGTGAAGACCCGCTTCCGCGCCTCGCACTTCCCCTTCACCGAGCCGTCGGCCGAGGTCGATATCCAGTGCTCGTGGCAGGACGGCACCGTCAAGGTGGGCGAGGGCAACGACTGGCTCGAGGTGCTCGGCTCGGGCATGGTCCATCCCAAGGTGCTGCGCGCGGGCGGGATCGACCCCGACCAGTGGCAGGGCTTCGCCTTCGGCATGGGCATCGACCGGATCGCGATGCTGAAATACGGCATCCCCGACCTGCGCGCCTTCTTCGACTCGGACCTGCGCTGGTTGCGCCACTACGGCTTCCGGGCGCTGGAAGTGCCGACCATCCACGCCGGGGCCTGAGGCCGCGATCATCCCGCGTGACAGTCCCGGCCCTGCCGGTGCTAGGGTGGGGCACATCCCCTCGCCCCATCCGAAAGTCTGACCATGCGTGCCCAGATCGTCGCCACCGCCCTCGCCGCCCTCCTGCCCCTGACCGCCGCCGCGGACGAGGTCTGGACCTCGGACATGGGCAAGATCATCTACGACTCCGAGGTCGGCGATGCCGCCATCTTCACCTTCACCAACGTCGACGCCTATCCCGCGACGCTGGTGATCCCGGGCCTCGCCGGGAACTACAGTGACCGCGGCGTGCACGAGGCCTACTGGGTCCGGTCTGAACAAGTCCCAACGCATTGATTTTGTTTTCTGAAGTGCATTTCAGGATGTCGTGGAACTGCAGGATTTGGTAGGTTTTGGCCCAGAACCCTGCAATTTCGGATTGAGCGATGAAGC
>JAUHZL010000033.1 GCA_030425945.1 Alphaproteobacteria bacterium
GCGCGTCAGGCGCTGCGATATGTGCGGTCTCCGCGCCAGACGCGCCTCATGTCCCCACTACAACATATGGAATACCTGCGGGCGCGCCGCTCCCCGCCTACCCACACAAGTCGCGAACGGACCAGAATTCTTCGAGAGAATGCCGGGAACGACGAATTTCATTACAAAGCTGACAGCGGTGAAGCGATTATCTTCAGCTCAACACAAGACGAAGACGGAGAGCACGCCGGTTTCCGCTACGAGGTTCCAGATGATCAAGGCCGAGCATGGCGAACCGAATTAGTACTCCGGGCAGCGGAACCACAGAACTTTGTAGCGATTAGAGTAACTTGCCTTGCAGAGTCAATTGGAGCCGAGATCGCAGCCCCACGAAAACCGGTTATTGTTCGACAAATCATTCAAAGCACATATTGCGGTATCGACAGAACGGTTCAGGTTGCGGACTCACCAATATTTCTCTCAAGCGATGAGGTGGAAAAAGCTGCAAGAGCAATTCGTGGCGAAGCAAGTTTAGCACTGCCAATAGTCTATCTCAGCAGCAGAGGAGACGGCACACTCGCATGCAACCCAGAAAACTTAGCCTTCGCGCTTGGCGGACTTGCTCACGTCCTTGTTGAACCTGATCGTGAGTTCAGCTTTCTGCTTCGGGATGAGACAAATGGTCTAAACCCCTACGCCGGCGCGATTGGTGTAGGTCTCCCTGGGCAGCCCATTTCTATGCGACTCTTTTCCCGTGGCAGTTCTCGAGAGACGATTGAAAAGGTAGTGGAGATTGTGCGCTCTACCTATCTTGGCCGGACGGCCAAATTTGGAATGGAGTGGTCCGACCTCCAACAGAGGATCATTCGCACTGCTCGGCAGAGGCTTGCCGTCAGGCACTCATCCAGGGATGACCCTGCAGGGCTTGAAGAGTGGATCGAGTCATTTGAGGGCGAGATAAAGGAACTCAATGAGAAGATCCTCCAACTTCAGTCAGAGAATGCATCTCTACAAGGGCGTCTGGCTGCACGCACTGCGCAATCTGCATTGACTCAAGTGCTCGAGGAACTAAAGCTTAGGGTTGGCGAACTTTATGACGGAGAACTACTTGATCGACTTCGCCATGCAGTTGCAAATAGCTCAAACTTGAACTTTTCCCTTTCAGCTAGGGATACGGAAGTGATGAGTTGCCTGCTTCCGTTCCTGGCACCGTCACCAAACATAGTTGAGATTTCAAAGAAACTTCGAGCGGCCTCAGATCCAGAGAAAACTGACTTTGTGTTCTCAGAAGTGCTCTCGAGTCTTGGATTTACCCGGGAGGCATCTGGAAAGCATATAAAGTTTCTCCCGCCACAAGGCCTAAAAGGGATTTCACAAATCACAATAGCTAAAACACCAAGTGACCATCGTGCGGGGGAAAACTCCGTTAGCGAACTTCGAGCTGCACTTGGACTTCGCTTCCCGGACTGAAAGCAGTCAGGCAAGTCGTAGGGCGGGCAATCTGCCCGCCTTTGCCCGCAACTGCCCTCCCGCAAGGGAGGGCGGAACCGCCCACCCTACGGCCCGCAAAGGTCCCCGCCGACGCGGTGCGTGACATCACGCACCCTACGCCACCCGCTCCACGCCGCCCTCGAAGGCCTCCCGCCCGACGTCCAGCACAGACCGCCCGGTCGGCGGCCCGTAGGGTGCGTGCTGGCACGCACCACGCGCAGGGCCCAACCGCCACAACCCCTCGCCTGCCCCCTTCCCACGACCCCCACATCTGGGTAGGATGACCGCATTTCGATAGTCCCGGAGGTGTCCGATGTTCCTGCGCCCGATCCTGACTGCGGCCTCTGCGGCCCTCCTGCTGGCCGCTGCCCCGGCGCGCGCCGACGAGGTGATCTATCTCGACGCCGCCCCGGCCCCGACCGGCTATGGCGGCTACCAGACCGCGCCGACCTATGCCTATGGCGGCGCGAACTACTGCCCGGCGGGCACCCAGCCCATCGTGCTGGCGGGGGTGATCTGCTGCGGCACGCCCACGCGCGCGGGCAGCTATTCGGACATGATGCGCCACCCGGTGCAGACCCGGCGCTATGCCCCGACCTATGACGACCCGACGATCAAGGGCACCGGCGGCTGAGCCACCGACGGCAAAAGGCCCGCGCCCGAGCGATCAGGCGCGTGCCGCGGGTCCGTGCCGGGTCCGAAGCGGGCCGAGGGTCAGCCGAGAACCTTGAGTTCGACCGCCGAGGCGCGGCCGTCGCGGCCCTCGCGCAGTTCGTACTCGACCTTCTGGTTGTCGGCGAGGCCGGTGAGGCCCGCGCGCTCCACGGCGGAAATGTGGACGAACACGTCCTTGCCGCCGCCCTCAGGGGCAATGAAGCCGTAGCCCTTGGTGGTGTTGAACCATTTCACGGTGCCGGTAGGCATGTTCCGCGTCTCTCCTTGGTCTTACCCGCCCGCACCATGCGGCGGGGTGGTGCAGCCTTGTCTTCCATTCTCATTCCGGCTGCCTCGACGGCGGACGCGGTCCGTAGAAGTCGGTCTTCACGATAAAGAATGGTGAAGCAGCCATTGCGAAAAGCAAGGGGCGTCTTAGGGTGCGGCCCGATATTCGGGCAGGACGGGAAGGAACGACCACGAAATGATCATTCACGGGCTGAAGACCTGCGACACCTGCCGCGCCGCGGTGAAGGCCACCGGCGGCACCCTGCGCGACGTGCGGGCCGAGCCGCTGACGGCGGCCGAGCTGGCGCGATTCCTCGACGCCTTCGGCGACGACCTGGTGAACCGCCGCTCGACCACGTGGCGGGGGCTCGACGAGGCGACCCGCGCGGGCGATGCCGCCACCCCGCTGGCCACGCATCCCGCCCTGATGAAGCGCCCGGTGATCGAGACGGCGCAGGGCGCGCTGCATCTCGGCTGGACCCCGGCGGTCCGGGCGGCGCTGGGGGCCTGACGGGGAAGTCCCGCCCGCGCTTCCCCGCCGGTCCGGGGTTCCGCCCGGGCGCGTCCTTGCCTATGTCCCTCGCAGGAGACGCGGAACGGAGAGCGACATGCGCAACGCGGGACTGATCCTCGGCATCGTGGCCGGGCTGGTGGGAATGCTCGTGGGGTTCTTCTCGGCGGGCTACACGGTCTTCGTGGACTGGATCTCGACCGAGGTGCAGGGCGCCGACCAGGTTTTCTCGCAGGTCGGCAATGTCGAGCTGATCCGGGCGGTCTCGCTGGTCTCGCCGGTGCTGGCGCTGGCGGGCGGCGCGATGGCCCATTCCCAGCGCTGGCTCGGCGGCGGGCTGATGCTGGTGTCGGCGGCCGGCATGGTCCTCGCCTTCGGGTTCAACGTCTTCACCATGTTCCCGGTCGTGATGGCCGCGCTCGGCGGCCTGCTAGTGCTCGCCGCCCCCGCGCCCGACACGCCGAAATAGGCCCCCCCTTGCAACCAAGGGGTGAGTCGGGGCAGGCTGCGCGCGCCGCGTAGGGGAGAGCGCGGCGCGGAGGGTCGCAATGAAGGACCGGGGCGGGCACGACCCGCACAGCGGCTGGGCACCGCAGGACGGCCTGCGCGCCGATGCGGTCGAAGCGCTTGCCCGCGCCGTGCTGGGCCGCGTGGCCGCCCGGGCCGGTCTGCTGCCCGAAACCCCCTCGCCCGAATTCCTCGACAGCTTCTGCACCCTGCTGGTGTCCGGCGACGCCGCGGCGGCGGGTCGGCTGCTGCGCGCGCGCACGGCGCGGCGGCAGAGCTACGCGCAGGTGGCGGACGGGATCCTCGGCAGCGCGGCGCGGCTGCTGGGCCGGAAGTGGGATACCGACGCGCTGTCCTTCGCCGAGGTCTCGGTCGCCATCACCCAGATCCTGCGCCTGAACCAGGCCTACGCCCGCCGCCCGGTCCCCGTGACGCGCGACGGCGCGCCCCGCGTCGGCGTGTTTGCCGCCCTGCCCGGCCAGGCGCACAGTCTCGGGGTTGTCCTGGCGGCCGAGGCGTTCCGGCAATCGGGCTGGAAGATCGAGCTGCTGCTGAACCGTCCCGAACGGGAGGTGGTCGAGGTTCTCCGCCGCCTGCGCCCCGAGATCGTCGGCCTGACCGTCAGTGTCGAGGACCGGCCGGGCCGCCTGTCGCCCCTCGTTCACGCGCTGAACCGGCTGCCCTACCGGGTGCCCGTCCTGCTGGGGGGCACGGGGGCCGCGATGGTCGCGCCCGCGCTGCCCACCGGACAACACGTGCGCGTCGTCACCGACATCGTCTCGGCGCTGAACGCGGTCTGAGGCTCAGCGCAGGTCGGGCGGCGTGGCCTCGGCGGCCAGGTCCGGCACGAGGGCGTCGAGCGTCACGACGCTGCTCTGCTTCTCGCCGAGGCGGCGCAGGCTGACCGAGCGCGCCTCGACCTCCTGCCGCCCGATGGCGAGGATCACCGGAACCTTGGCCAGCGAATGCTCGCGGACCTTGTAGTTGATCTTCTCGTTGCGGGTATCGGCCTCGGCCCGGACCCCGGCGGCCCGGAGTGCTGCGACCACCTCGTGGGCATAGTCGTCGGCCTCCGAGACGATGGTGGCCACCACGACCTGGCGCGGGGCCAGCCAGAACGGCAGCTTGCCCGCGTGCTCCTCGATCAGGATACCGATGAAGCGCTCGAAGCTGCCCAGCGTCGCGCGGTGCAGCATGACAGGGCGGTGCTTCGCGCCGTCCTGCCCGACATAGACCGCGTCCAGCCGCTCGGGCAGCACGAAGTCCACCTGGTGCGTGCCGCACTGCCAGTCCCGCCCGATCGCGTCGGTCAGCACGAACTCCAGCTTCGGGCCATAGAAGGCGCCCTCGCCCGGGTTCACCTCGGGCTCGATCCCGGCGGCGCGGGTCGCCGACAGCAGCGCCGCCTCGGCGCGGTCCCAGACCTCGTCCGATCCCGCGCGGACGTCGGGGCGGGTCGAGAACTTGACCTTGAAGGCGGGGAAGCCGAGGTCGCGGTAGATCGCCGACAGGAAGTCGATGAAGCGCTTGGTCTCGCTCTCGATCTGCTCTTCGGTGCAGAAGATGTGCGCGTCGTCCTGCGTGAAGCCGCGCACTCGCATGATGCCGTGCAGCGCGCCCGAGGGCTCGTAGCGGTTGCAGGAGCCGAACTCGGCCATCCGCAGCGGCAGGTCGCGGTAGGACTTCAGACCGACGTTGAAGATCTGCACGTGGCACGGGCAGTTCATCGGCTTCAGCGCGTTGACGGCCTTCTCGCGGGCGTGTTCCTCGTCGACTTCGACGATGAACATGTTCTCCTGGTATTTCTCCCAGTGGCCCGAGGCCTCCCACAGCTTGCGGTCGACGACCTGGGGCGTGTTCACCTCGACATAGCCGCCCGCGCGCTGGCGGCGGCGCATGTAGTCCTGGAGCGTGGTGTAGATCGTCCAGCCGTTCGGGTGCCAGAACACCTGGCCGGGGGCCTCTTCCTGCATGTGGAACAGGTCCATCTCGCGGCCGAGGCGGCGGTGGTCGCGCTTCTCGGCCTCCTCGAGGAAGGTCAGGTAGTCCTTCAGCTGCTCGCGGTTCTGGAAGGCCACGCCGTAGATGCGCTGCAGCTGGGCGCGGCTCGAGTCGCCGCGCCAGTAGGCGCCCGAGACGCGCATCAGCTTGAAGGCGTCGGCGGGCAGTTGCCCGGTGTGCTGCAGGTGCGGCCCGCGGCAGAGATCCTGCCAGCCGCCGTGCCAGTACATGCGGATCGGCTGGCCGTCGTCCGGGATCGCCTCGACCAGCTCGACCTTGTAGGGCTCGCCGGTCTTCTCGTAATGCGCGATGGCGTCAGCGCGGCTCCAGACCTCGGTGCGGACCGGGTCGCGGGCGTTGATGATCTCCTTCATCTTCGCCTCGATCTGCCCGAGGTCCTCGGGCGTGAACGGCTCGGCACGGTCGAAGTCGTAATACCAGCCGTTCTCGATGACCGGGCCGATGGTGACCTTCACGTCGGGCCAGATCTCCTGCACCGCGCGGGCCATGACATGGGCGAAGTCGTGCCGGATCAGCTCCAGCGCGGGCGCCTCGTCCTTCATCGTGTTGATGGCGATGGCAGCGTCGCGCTCGATCGGCCAGGCGAGGTCCCAGTGCGCGCCGTCCACCTGCGCGCTGATCGCCTTCTTGCCGAGCGAGGTCGAGATGTCGGCCGCGACCTCGGCGGGCGTCACACCGGCGGGATAGCTGCGGCTGTTGCCATCGGGAAAGGTGAGAGAGATGTCGGCCATGTCGGCTCTCCTCGTCGGTTCGGCGCCCACGGAACGCCCGGTTGCGGGTTCATGTCGGAGCGCGACCTGCACCGCGTCGCGCACGATGTCAACGCGCCGCCGGGGCCGGGTGGGGAAAAGCCGGGACCTGCGGCCTCAGCGCTTCTTCTTCGGGGGGGTGGCCGCGCGGGCGCGGGCCGCGGCGGCGCGCAGCTCCTCGGCGATCTCCTCGGCCTCCTCGGGCTCGAAGTCGAGCGGCAACTCGACGCCCTCGGCCTCGATGTAGATGCGCACCATCCCGAGGCTGGTCGGCCCGATCTGCAGGTTGGCCGAAATGTCGCTTTGCTTGTCGATGCCCATGTCCGTGCTCCCGCCGCGATGTGGAACGGGGGTAGCGCCCTCCGGGCAGACGGGCAAGCGGGAAGCGCGGCAGGGGGCTTGCGGGGCGGGCCTGCGCGGGCAAGGGTGCGGCGAGGGACCGAGGGAGACAGGCGATGGACCGGCAGGAGCTTGCAGCGGCGCTCGGCGCGCTCGACGTGGACAGCCTTGTGCCGGGGCCCGAGGGGGCCCGCACCCGCGAGGCGGTGCAGCGCCTGCGGCTGGCGCTCGGCGACCCGGCCGCGACCGGGGCCGAGGTGGTCTTCCGCGACCTCGAACCGGGCGACGCGGGCTGGATCATCGCCCGCCACGCCGAACTCTACGCCGCCGAAGAAGGCTTCGATGCCAGTTTCGAGCCGCTCGTGGCCCGCATCCTGTCGGACTACCTGACCGCCCGCGACCCGGCGCGGGAACGGGCGTGGGTGGCCGTGAAGGCGGGCGTGCGGCTCGGCACGATCTTCTGCGTGGACAGCGGCACGCCGGGCGTCGCCAAGCTGCGGCTCTTCTGGCTGGAACCCTCGGCGCGCGGCATGGGGCTGGCCCCGGCGATGCTGGAGCGCTGCCTCGCCTTCGCGCGGGCGGCGGGCTACACGCGCATGGTGCTCTGGACCCACGAGAGCCACCGCGCGGCGGGGCGGCTCTATGCGAAGGCCGGTTTCACCCTGACGAAGGCGGTGCCGGTCACCAGCTTCGGCGTGGCGCTGGTCGAACAGACCTGGGAGCGCGACCTCGCCGCCCCCTGACCCGGCCCGCGTCCGACGCGGCGCGGCGCTGTCAAACCCCTCTTGCAATCGCGGGGAGGGGACGGTAATCCGCCCGACAGTGCCGCCTTAGCTCAGTTGGTTAGAGCGCCGGATTGTGGATCCGGAGGTCCCCTGTTCAAGCCAGGGAGGCGGTACCATCCCCCCTGCCAAAGCTGTGATCCGAGGTCGGACCGGTCCGGTGTGGTGCGTGCGAGCACGCACCCTACGGGCGCAGACCGGGGCTGTAGGGTGCGTGCTCGCACGCACCCCCGGGGGTCACCCCCTCAAACATCCAACTCCTCGACAAACCTTGCGTTCGCCTGGATGTACTCGAACCGCTTCTCCGGCTTCTTGCCCATCAGGCGCTCGACGAGGTCGCCGGTCTCGCCGGGCTCGTCCTCGTCGATCGACACCCGGATCAGCTTGCGCGTCTCGGGGTTCATCGTGGTGTCCTTCAGGTCCTTGGCGTCCATCTCGCCGAGGCCCTTGAACCGCGACACGTCGATCCGGCCCTTGCCGCCGAGGCCCTTGGCCAGCCACGCGTCGCGCTCGGCCTCGTCGAGGCAGTAGACCCGGCGCGCGCCCTGCGTCAGGCGATAGAGCGGCGGGCAGGCCAGGTAGAGGTGCCCGTGGTCGATCATCGGGCGCATCTGGGTGAAGAAGAACGTCATCAGCAGCGAGGCGATATGCGCCCCGTCCACGTCGGCGTCGGTCATGATGATGACCTTCTCGTAGCGCAGGTCCTCGACGTTGAACCGCGACCCGAGGCCGACGCCCAGCGCCTGCGTCAGGTCGGCGATCTCCTGGTTCGAGCCGAGCTTGCCCGAAGCCGCCCCCAGCACGTTCAGGATCTTGCCCCGCAGCGGCAGCAGCGCCTGTGTCTTGCGGTCCCGCGCCATCTTGGCCGATCCGCCCGCCGAGTCGCCCTCGACGATGAACAGTTCCGTCCCCGCCCGCGACGAGGCGGAACAATCGACCAGCTTGCCGGGGAGCCGCAGCCGCTTGGTGGCGGACTTGCGCTGGGTCTCCTTCTCGGCCTTCCGGCGCAGGCGTTCCTCGGCCTTCAGCACCATGTAGTCGAGGATCGCGCCCGCCGACTTGGTGTCCGAGGCCAGCCAGTTGTCGAAGTGGTCGCGCACCGCGCCCTCGACCATGCGGGCGGCCTCGGTGGTGGCGAGGCGGTCCTTGGTCTGGCCGACGAACTCGGGCTCGCGGATGAAGCACGAGACCAGCGCCGTGCCGCCCGACATCAAATCCTCGCGGGTGATGTTGGCGGCCTTGCGGTTCCCGGCCAGCTCGCCATAGGCGCGCAGGCCCTTCAGCAGGGCCGCCCAGAAGCCCGCCTCGTGGGTGCCGCCCTCCGGGGTCGGCACGGTGTTGCAGTAGGACTGGATCGCGCCGTCGCGGGCGGGCGTCCAGTTGATCGCCCATTCGACCGACCCCGGGGCGCCGAACTTCTCCTGGAAGCCGACCTTGCCCGCGAAGGGCTGGTCGGCATAGGTCGCCGCGCCGCCCAGCGTCTCGGTCAGGTAGTCGGCGAGGCCGCCCGGGAAGTGGAAGGTCGCCTCGGTCGGCGTGGTGCCGTCGTCGACGGCGGATTTCCAGCGGATCTCGACACCCGAGAACAGGTAGGCCTTCGACCGTGCCATCCGGTGCAGCCGGGCCGGTTTCAGGCTGAGCGGGCCGAAGATCTGCGCGTCCGGGTGGAAGGTGACCGTGGTGCCGCGCCGGTTCGGGGCCGGGCCGATCTTCTCGACCGGGCCCTGCGGGTGACCGCGCGAGAACTCCTGCGCATAAAGCTCGCGGTTCCGCGCCACCTCGACCCGCAGGTGATCCGACAGCGCGTTGACGACCGAGGCCCCCACCCCGTGCAGACCGCCCGAGGTCTCGTAGGCCTTGCCCGAGAATTTGCCGCCCGCGTGCAGCGTGCAGAGGATCACCTCCAGCGCCGAGCGGCCGGGGAACTTCGGGTGCTCGTCCACCGGCATCCCGCGGCCGTTGTCGCGGATGGTGACCGAGTGATCGGCGTGCAGTTCGACCTCGATCCGGCTGGCATGGCCCGCGACGGCCTCGTCCATCGCGTTGTCGAGGATTTCCGCCACGAGGTGATGCAGCGCCCGCTCGTCGGTGCCGCCGATGTACATGCCGGGCCGCTTGCGGACGGGTTCGAGGCCCTCCAGCACCTCGATCGAGGAGGCGTCATAGGTCTGGGCGTCGGGCGGGCCGGAGAGGAGATCATCGGACATCAGGGCTGCTCGGTTCATGATTTCTTTGGGCCGGCAGTCTGCCCGAGGACGCCGGGCGAGGAAAGGCCGGGGGGCGGGTTGTCCACAGGGGATGCGCCGCAAGAGGCCTTGCCGGACCGATCCTGCTGCCGTCTTGTGGGGGAAAGGATGGGGGACAGGCGCATGACAGACCGCTGGAAGATGCTGATCGTGCTGTTTCTGGCCCGCACCGCGATGGGCGTGCAGTTCCAGTCCGTCGCCGCCCTGTCGCCGCTGGTGCAGGACCGCTACGGGATTGGACTGGCCGAGATCGGGCTGCTGATCGGGCTCTACCTCGCGCCGGGGGCCATCGTGGCGCTGCCCGGCGGGGTTCTCGCCGCGCGGCTGGGCGAGAAGCGCATCGTCGTGCTGGCGCTCGCGGCGATGCTGGCGGGGGCGGTGATCGCGGCGCTCGCGCCCTCGGCCGGGTGGCTGATGGCCGGGCGGCTGGTGGCGGGCACCGGCGGCGTGATCCTCAACATCGTGATGACGAAGCTGCTGGTGGACTGGTTCGCGGGCCGCGAGATGGCGACCGCGATGGCGATCTTCGTGAACTCCTGGCCGGTGGGCATCGCGGCGGGCCTGCTCGTCTACCCGGTGGTGGCCGAGAGCTTCGGCCTCGGCGCCGCCCGGATGATCGAGCTTGGCGTCGTGGCAGGCGGTCTGGCGCTGTTCGCGCTGGTCTTCCGGGTCGCACCGGGGGCGGCGGCGGGACCGGCGGCGGTGCGGGCGGTCCGGCTGCCCTGGATGCCCCTCGTCGCGGCCGGGCTGATCTGGGCGCTCTACAACGCCGCGCTGGCGATGCTGTTCAGCTTCGGGCCAACGGTTCTCGTGGCGCGGGGGCTCGACCTGGTGAGCGCGGGCGGGCTGGCCGGGCTCTTCATGGTGGTGGCGGCGGTGATGATCCCGCTCGGGGGCGTGCTGGCCGACCGGACCGGGCGGCGCGACATGCTGATCGCGGTCAGCGTGGCCGGGTTCGCGATCCTGATCCCGGCCACGCTGGTGGTGCCGGTCGCCGGGGTCACCGCGCTCTACATCGGGATCGCGGCGGTCTTCGCTCTGGCGGCGGGCCCGATCATGACGCTGCCGGGGGCGCTCCTCGCCCCGCCGCAGCGCGCCTTCGGCATGGGGGTGTTCTTCACCCTCTACTATGCCGTGATGATGGTCGCACCGTCGCTGGCGGGCCGGGTCGCGGAAACGCTCGGCACCCCGGCCGTTGCGCTGCTGATCGGCTCGGGGATGAGCGCCGCCTGCCTGGTCCTGCTGGGTCTCTACCGCGTCAGCGCGCGCCGCGTTGCGGTGGCTTAGGCCGCCATCCCGGTGCACCGATCCGCGGACGGCGCCTACCCCGCCACCAGCCGCGACCGCAGGTAGGCGGCCAGCTGGTCCTCGCCAAGGCGGCCCTGCGCCAGAAGGATGATGCGGTCGCCGATCTCCTCGGTCCCGTGGGTGATGCGAAGGCCGTGCAGGTCCAGTGTCACCAGCAGGCAGCGATAGGCGGTCCGCTTGTTGCCGTCGTTGAAGCAATGGCCCGTGCTCAGGGCGAGGGCATAGGCGGCGGCGAGGTCAAAGGGATCGGAGATCAGGCCATAGGCCAGTCGGTTTTCGACCCGGCCGAGCGCGCCTTCGAGGGACCTGTCGCGGGCGCGGCCGCGCACTTCACCCGCGTTCAGCACGCGGTCATGGATCGTCTCGACCAACTCAGGCGCGAGCAGTCGAAAGCTCATTTATCGCGCAGATACTCTTGCACGGGTGCGGCCTGTGCCTCGGTTGCGTCCAGCGCCGCCAGCACCTCCGCCCGCGTGGCGTAGACCGGCTCGGTCGTCTGCACCGCCTCGGCGGGAACGAAGTAGCCGACCAACTGCGAGTTCTTGAGGATCGCGATGGGCTCGCCACCCGCGCGGTCGAACACCTTCTGCGGCTCGCGCAGTTCGGTGATCGTGGCGATGTTCCGGGTCAGAAGGCGGGTCACAGGGCAATCCCCATCAAAGTGTACAGGTGAATATACATCACAATATCAAATCCTGAAAGCCCGGCCCGACACGACAGTTTTGTGACACCGACTTGATGCATCTCAACGCACCCTTTCCCGACCTGTGCCATGCGGGGTCCGACAGCACCGCCGCCATCCCCGGAAAGGAGACCCGATGCCCGGACTCGACACTGATCCCGCCCTCTTCACTCCGGACACCCCTGCCCTGCCCAATCCGGCCCCCGCGCAGGCGGCTGCCCCGGTCCCCGCACCCAAGCGGCGCAGGCCCGCGCCGACACAGGCCGAGATCCGGCATGCCTTCGAGACCGGCGAGTACCCCTACGCGACCAAGGTCAGCCGCCGCAGCTACGAGGCGCAGAAGGCGCGGCTGCAGGCCGAGTTGCTGAAGGTGCAGAAATGGGTGGCCGAAACCGGCGAGCGGATCGTGATCCTGTTCGAGGGGCGGGACGCGGCGGGCAAGGGCGGCACGATCAAGCGGTTCATGGAACACCTGAACCCCCGCGAAGCCCGCGTGGTGGCGCTGAACAAGCCCTCCGACGCCGAACGCGGCCAGTGGTTCTTCCAGCGCTACATCCAGCACCTGCCCACGGCAGGCGAAATGGTGTTCTACGACCGCTCCTGGTACAACCGCGCGGGCGTCGAGCGGGTGATGGGCTTCTGCGAACCGAACGACTACCTTGAATTCATGCGCCAGACGCCGGAACTTGAACGCATGCTGACCCGCTCGGGCGTCCGCCTCTACAAGTACTGGTTCTCGGTCACCCAGGACGAACAGAAGCGCCGCTTCGCCGCGCGCGAAACGGACCCGCTCAAGCGCTGGAAGCTGTCGCCGATCGACAAGGCGAGCCTCGACAAGTGGGACGACTACACCGAAGCGAAGGAAGCGATGTTCTTCTACACCGACACCGCCGACGCGCCCTGGACCGTCATCAAGTCCGATGACAAGAAGCGCGCCCGGCTCAACTGCATGCTGCACTTCCTCGACAGCCTCGACTATCCCGACAAGGACCGGAAGGTCGCGCATGCCCCGGACCCGCTGATCGTCGGACAGGCCGGTCACGTGATCCACCGCACCGAGCACATCCTCGGCACGTCGCTGCATCCCGACCTGAGGCGCGTGAGCCCGTGAACGACTTCTGGGACCAGCGGTTTTCGGGAGACGGCTACAGGTTCGGCACGGAGCCAGCGGCCTTCCTGACCCGGCAGGCCGACCGCCTCGTGGCCGGTGCCCGGGCGCTGGCGATCTGCGACGGCGAGGGGCGCAACGGCGTCTGGCTCGCCGGGCAGGGTCTCCGGGTGACCAGCTTCGACGCCTCGCCGGTCGGGGTGGACAAGGCCCGGGCGCTGGCCGCGGCCCGCGGCGTGCCGCTCGAGGCGCATGTCTCGGGGGTCGAGGACTGGACCTGGGCGCCCGAAGCCTTCGACCTGGTCGCGGGGGTCTTCTTCCAGTTCGCGGCGCCGGAGTTGCGCGCGCGCATCTTCGACGGCATCGCCCGGACCCTGAAGCCGGGCGGCCTGCTCCTGCTGCATGGCTACGCGCCGCGGCAGGTGGCCTACGGCACCGGCGGGCCGGGCAAGGCGGAGAACCTCTATACCCTCGACCTGCTCGAGCAGGCCTTCGCCGGATGGCAGGTTCTGGAAGGGGTCGACTACGACGCCGAGATTGCCGAGGGCGACGGCCATGTCGGCCGCTCGGCGCTGATCGATTTCGTGGCGGTCAAGCCCGGCTGAGGCGCCCGGGGGCTCAGTCGCGCGCCCCGGCCTGCGCCGTCCCGCCCGCAGGCGCTCCGGCATCGGGGGCGAGATGGGCAACCGCGACAAGGGTGCAGAGGCCAAGGGTCGCCACGCAGGCGGACAACAGGACGGCGCTCGTCCGGCTGCCGCGTTCGGGGGCCGGACGG
>JAUHZL010000418.1 GCA_030425945.1 Alphaproteobacteria bacterium
CTCGACGCGGTGACCCGGACGCTGGGCCGCAGCCCCTTCGCCATGCTGCGCGCGGTGCACCTGCCGATCCTGACCCCCTCGATCCTGACCGCCGGGCTGATCGTCTTCATCGACGTGATGAAGGAACTGCCCGCGACGCTGATCATGCGGCCCTTCAACTTCGACACGCTGGCGGTGCAGGCCCACCGGCTGGCGGCGGACGAACGGCTGGACGGCGCGGCGGTCCCGTCGCTGGTGATCGTGGCGGTCGGACTGATCCCGGTGCTGCTGGTGTGCCGGGGCGTGGGCCGCCAGCGCGCCGCCGCCGACCGCCGGGTCGGCTGAGGCCACGGCCCGGCCCCCCCTTCTTCTTGGCACAAATACTCAGCCGAAGGCGCCCGCCAACGGCGGGCCCGGCACCGGCACGAAAAAGGGGCCCCGCGCGGGACCCCTTCGATGCCGGACAGATGTTCGGGGAGGCGGGCGGCTTATTCCCAGCCGACCGCGTTGAAGATGCGCTGCGCGGCAGGCAGGTTCTTCGCCACCTCGGCCAGCGAGACATCGTCGGCGGTGAACTCGCCCAGCGCCGCGACGTTCTCGGCCAGCGGCACACCGGCGACCACCGGGTATTCGTCGTTGCCGTTCGAGAAGTAGACCTGCGCCTG
This sequence comes from Alphaproteobacteria bacterium, assembly GCA_030425945.1. Taxonomy (GTDB): domain Bacteria; phylum Pseudomonadota; class Alphaproteobacteria; order Rhodobacterales; family Rhodobacteraceae; genus Dinoroseobacter. Next base: position 645 of record JAUHZL010000418.1, read on the forward strand.
CTCCGACGCGAGGTACTCGAGGAACTTCACCGCGTTCTCGCGGTTCGGCGTATGGGCGGCGACGCCTGCCCCCGACAGGTTGACATGCGCCCCGTTGCCGTCCTGGTCCGGGAAGATCCAGCCGATCCGGTCGAGGTGTTCGCTGACCCCTTCCACCTCGGTGCGCAGGGCGCGGGCGAAATAATAGGTGTTCGACACGGCGATCCCGCATTCCCCGCTGGCGAGGCCCTTGAGTTGGTCGGTGTCACCGCCCTGCGGGTCGCGCGCCATGTTGGCCACCACGCCCTCGGCCCAGGCGGTGGCGGCCGCCTCGCCCTCGTGGGTGATGATCGCGGCCAGCAGGGTCTGGTTGTAGGTGTTGGTCGACGAGCGGATGCAGACCTCGCCCTTGTAGGCCGGATCGGCCAGCGCGGCATAGGTCGCGGGCGGGGTCGCCACCCGCTCCTTGTCGTAGAAGAAGATCCGCGCGCGCTGCGAGAAGCCGAACCACATGTTGTCGGTGTCCTGCAGCGCCGCCGGGACCGCGGCTTCCAGCACGGCGCTGTCCACCGGCTGCAGGATGCCGGCCTCCTTGGCGCGGGCGAGGCGCGAGGTGTCCACGGTGATCAGCACGTCGGCGGGCGAGTTCCGCCCCTCCGCGACCATCCGCGCGATCAGTTCGTCGGCGTTGCCTTCGATGCGGTTGATGGTGATCCCGGTGGCGTCTTCGAAATCGGTGTAGAGCCGCTCGTCGGTGTCGTAGTGGCGCGACGAGTAGAGGTTCAGCTCGCCCTCGGCAAAGGCCGGGGCGGCGATGGCCAGCAGGGCGGCAAGGGCAGTGGTCGTGCGCAGCATGAAGGTCTCCTTCGGTGCGGATCAGGCAAAAGTATCCGACTCTTTTTGTCGGCTAAAGGCGTGATGCCGCACCCCGCGCCGCAGGTCAAGAATATCCTTACCAGAATACTCAGGAACTGGACGAAACGCCGCGCCGGGGCGCGGCGCCGCTCAGGCGCACTTGGAATAGCCGCAGGCCCCGCAGGTCAGGCAGCCCTCGGACATCCGCAGGTCCGGCTCGCCGCAACTGGGGCAGCTGCTGCCCTTCGGCGCACCGCCCACAACGGCGACCTGCGCGCGCGGGTCGGTCTTGAGGCCCAGCCCCTCGCCCGCGATGAAGCCGATCTCGACCAGGTGCCGCTCGATCACGCCGCCAATGGCCGCCAGGATCGACGGCACGTACTTGCCCTCCAGCCACGCGCCGCCGCGCGGATCGAAGACCGCCTTCAGCTCCTCGACCACGAACGAGACATCGCCGCCGCGCCGGAACACCGCCGAGATCATCCGCGTCAGCGCCACGGTCCAGGCATAGTGCTCCATGTTCTTCGAGTTGATGAAAATCTCGAACGGGCGGCGGTGGTTCTGGATGATGATGTCGTTCAGCGTGATGTAGATCGCGTGCGGGCTGTCGGGCCATTGCAGCTTGTAGGTCTGCCCCTCCAGCGCCGCCGGCCGGTCGAGCGGCTCCGAGATGTAGACCACGTCGCCGTGCGGATGCTCGGGGGCCACACCCGGCGTCTGCACGACCTCTTCGCGCGGGGCCTGCGGCGTGTCTGTCTCCTTGGCGGAAATACTCAACACGCTGCCGGTGACGTCGTTCGGACGGTAGGTGGTGCAGCCCTTGCAGCCCATGTCCCAGGCCTGCAGGTAGACGTCCTTGAACGCCTCGAACCCGATGTCGGCGGGCACGTTGATCGTCTTGGAGATCGACGAGTCGATCCAGCGCTGCGCGGCCGCCTGCATCCGGACATGGTCCTGCGGGGCCAGCGTCTGCGCATCGACGAAATGGGCGGGCAGCGGCGCGTCGCCGTGCAGCTGCCGCCACAGGTGGACGGCGTAGTCGACCACCTCCTCCTCGGTCCGCGATCCGTCCTTCTGCAGGACCTTTCGCGTATAGGCGAAAGCGAAGACCGGCTCGATCCCGGACGAGACGTTGCCCGCCAGCAGGCTGATCGTCCCGGTCGGCGCGATCGAGGTCAGCAGCGCGTTGCGGATGCCGTGGCGTGCCACGGCCTGCCGCACGTCCTCG
>JAUHZL010000419.1 GCA_030425945.1 Alphaproteobacteria bacterium
GAGGACTGCTTCGTGCCGATGGCCGACTGGCAGCCGCGCGACGCGGTCGCCGCGATGGCCGAGGCGCAGGGCTGGACCGTGCGGCGCATCAAGATCGACGACGGCTGCTACGAGGTGGACGGCCGCGACGCCGAGGGCCGCAGCATCAAGGTGACGCTGCACCCGGGCACGCTCCGGATTCTCGAGATCGAATACGAAGACCATGACGAGGACGACCGTGATCGTCCGATCGTCGTCCGCAAAGGAGACACCGAATGACCGACACTTCCCTGCCGTCCGGGGCCGCCGCCCCGGCGACCGTGCGGGTCTGGGACCCGCTGGTGCGGGTGTTCCACTGGGGCCTCGTGGCGGCCTTCGCGGTGGCCTGGCTCAGCGCCGAGGAACTCCAGACCGTGCACGAGTTTGCGGGTTACACCGTGGCGGGCCTCGTCGCCTTCCGCCTGGTCTGGGGCCTGACCGGCAGCCGCTACGCGCGCTTCACCCAGTTCGTGAAGGGCCCGCGCGACGTGCTGGCCTACCTGCGCGACATGGTGCGCGGCAGCGAGCGGCGGCACCTCGGGCACAACCCGGCCGGCGCGGCGATGATCGTGGCGCTGCTGATCACCCTGTCGGGCACCGCCTTCACCGGCTGGCTGATGGAAGAGCCCGAGCGCGTCGCGATGCTGCCCGACCTGCCCGCGATCGTGGCCCCGGCCTTTGCCGACGAGGAGGGCCGGTATGCCGCCTACGGCGAGCATGGCGCGGTGGACGGCACCCTGAAGGAGGTTCACGAGACGCTGGCGAACCTGATGCTGCTGCTCGCGGCGCTGCATGTCGGCGGCGTGGTGCTGGCCTCGTTCCGGCACGAAGAGAACCTCGCCCGCGCGATGGTCACCGGCCAGAAGCGCGCCCCCGGCGAACACGACATCGCCTGACCCTGACGTTTCCTCCCTGGCCGACTGTCCCTTCGGCCCCTCTGGCCCCGCCCTCACCGGCGGGGCCTTTTTCGGTCCGGGCGGGATTCCTGACGCCAAGCTGAAGCGGGTTCTCCCGCGCCGTCAGGAAGCGCTCAGGTCCGCCTACCAAGTATCGGGACAGCAGACAACAAAGGAGACCCTGCAATGAAAAAGATCCTCGCACTTCTCGTGGCCTCCACCGCCCTGACGACCGCCATCGGCGTTCCGGCCTGGAGCGCCATGCAGGCCCCCGGCGACGGCGTTCGCGGCCAGATCTCGGCGCTGATGGAGCGGACCGGCGACAGCCTGCCGATCGTGCTCGCCTCGGACGACGATGACGACGACGACCACGACGGATACCGCGCCTCCGGGCGTTACGGTCATGACGACGATGATGACGACGACTGCGACGACGATGACGGGGACGACGATTGCCGTGGCTCGGCCGCGAACCCGGCCCCGGCCGGCACCGTGGCCCCGCCGCAGAACGGCCTCTTCGGCTCGGGCGCCGCGCCGCAGGTCCGCACGAACTGAACCGCCGTCGCTCCAACCCTCTCCGAAAAGGACCCCCCGGAATGAAATCGCTTCTCGCAACCCTCGCCCTGACCACGGCGCTCACCGTTCCCGGCCTCGCGTCCGCGCGGCCGGTGACGCTGACCACCACGCTGGCCAACTACGGCGGCCCCGGTGCCTATCTCGCGCTCTACGTGACGGATTCCTCGGGGGCCTATGTCGGCAGCCTGTGGATGGCGGGCGGCAAGTCCCGCTACTACGAGCACCTGCGCGACTGGTACCGCGCCACCGGCGGTGACACCGCGCAGATCAACGGCATCACCGGCGCCAGCGTCGGCAGCGGCCGGACGCTGGAGATCAGCCTCGACCTGTCGGACGCGCTGTTCGACGCGGGCTACACGCTGCACATCGACGCCGCCGCCGAGGACATGCGCGACAGCCCGAACGAGGTCGCCGTGCCGCTGACCAGGGCCGGGGCGGGCACGCCGGTGGGCGGGCGCCGCTACATCGCCAGCTTCACCTACGCGATGTGAGGGAGAGGGCCATGATCCGTGCACTTCATCGCTGGCCGGGTCTTCTGGCCCTCGCCCTCGTCGGCCTCCTGGCCCTGAGCGGCGCCGCGCTGTCGGTCTTTCCGGCAGCCGAGCGCCTCTCGGCGCCGCAGGCGGCGTCCGAGCTGACCGTCGCGACCCTCGCCGAGCGGATCCAGGGCGCCTATCCGGGCGTCGAGCAGATCCGCCGCGCGCCCTCCGGGCGGATCACGGCCTACTGGTTCGACCAGGGCACGCCCGGCGCGGCGGTGGTCGACCCGGCGACGGGGCAGGGCGTGGCCTCGGCCGACCCCAACGCCATCGAACGCTGGCTGACCGACCTGCACCGGTCGCTGTTCCTCGGGGACGGCGGGCGGATCGCGATGGCGGGCGGCGCGCTGGCGATGCTGCTGCTGACCCTGTCGGGCGCGGCGCTGGTCGCGCGGCGGCAGGGCGGCTGGCGGCACTGGTTCGCCCGCTCGCGCGGCGCGCTGGCCGGTCGGATCCATGTCGAGATCGCCCGGATGGCGGTGTTCGGCCTCGCGCTGTCCTCGGTGACGGCGCTGTGGATGACCGCCTCGACCTTCGGGCTCGTGCCGGACGGCGGCGCGATGCCCGCCTTCCCGTCCGAGGTCAGCGGCCAGACCGGCGTCGCGCTGTCGAAGCTCGAAGGCCTCGACACCCTGCCGGTCTCGTCCCTGCGCGACCTCAGCTTCCCCTATGCCGG
>JAUHZL010000420.1 GCA_030425945.1 Alphaproteobacteria bacterium
CGGCGCGTCAGGCGCTGCGATATGTGCGGTCTCCGCGCCAGACGCGCCTCATGTCCCCACTACAACATATGGAATACCTGCGGGCGCGCCGCTCCCCGCCTACCCACACAAGTCGCGAACGGACCCATTATTGTCAAATGCATTGAAGCCCGTTCGCTTCCATTGGACGAAGACTTGGTGCCTTGAGGATAGTACAATGAGCTTGCAGCATATGGCGGCAAGGCGGGCGGCGAAGGCCGTATCATACGGCTGTTAGCGGTATCCTCAACGAGCCTAAGGCGGCTGCTGAGTCGCCCCAAGGTGCGTGCAAGCACGCACCCTACCGGGAGGGGGCCGGGGCGGGAGGGGCTGCGGGGGGCCGGGGCCTCAGAGCCCGAGCTTGGCGCTGACCAGCTGGTTGACGACCGCCGGGTTGGCCTTGCCGCCCGTCGCCTTCATCACCTGGCCCACGAACCAGCCCGCGAGCTTGGGGTTGGCCCTGGCCTTTTCCACCTGCGCGGGGTTGGCGGCGATGATCTCGTCCACGGCGGCCTCGATGGCCCCGGTGTCGGTGACCTGCTTCAGGCCGCGCGCCTCGACGATTTCGGCCGGGTCGCCGCCCTCGGTGTAGACGATCTCGAACAGGTCCTTGGCGATCTTGCCCGAGATGTCGCCCGCCCTGATCAACCGGATGATGCCGCCGAGCTGCGCCGGGCTGACCGGGCTGTCGGCAATGGCGTGGTCTTCCTTCTTCAGGCGGCCGAAGAGCTCGTTGATGACCCAGTTGGCGGCGAGCTTGCCGTCCCCGGCCTCGGCCACCACGGCCTCGAAGTAGTGCGCGGCGTCGAGATCGGCGGTCAGCACGCTGGCGTCGTAGTCCGACAGCCCGTAGTCGCCGAGGAAGCGGGCCTTCTTCGCGTCGGGCAGTTCCGGCAGGTGGGCGGCGATGTCGTCGACCCAGGCCTGCTCGATCTCGAGCGGCAGCAGGTCGGGGTCGGGGAAGTAGCGGTAGTCGTGCGCCTCTTCCTTGGAGCGCATCGAGCGGGTCTCGCCCTTGTCGGGATCGTAGAGCCGGGTCTCCTGCACCACGCTGCCGCCGTCCTCGAGGATGGCGATCTGGCGGCGGGCCTCGTACTCGATGGCGGCCTGGATGAAGCGCAGCGAGTTCATGTTCTTGATCTCGCAGCGGGTGCCGAGATGCGAGAAGTCGCCGGTTTCCTGGTAGCGCTCGTAGGCGCCGGGGCGGCAGACCGAGACGTTCACGTCGGCGCGCAGGTTGCCGTTCTGCATGTTGCCGTCGCAGGTGCCGAGGTAGAGCATGATCAGCCGCAGCTTGGCGACATAGGCGGCGGCCTCCTCGGGGCCGCGGATGTCGGGGCGGGAGACGATCTCCATCAGCGCGACGCCGGTGCGGTTGAGGTCCACGAAGGACATGTGCGGGTCCATGTCGTGGATCGACTTGCCCGCGTCCTGTTCGAGGTGGATGCGCTCGATCCGAACGGTGCGCGCGGTGCCGTCGCCCATCTCGACCAGCACTTCGCCCTCGCCCACGATCGGGTGGTAGAGCTGGGAGATCTGGTAGCCCTGCGGCAGGTCGGGGTAGAAGTAGTTCTTGCGGTCGAAGGCGCTGGTCAGGTGGATCTCGGCCTTCAGCCCCAGCCCGGTGCGCACGGCTTGGGCGACGCAGCCCTCGTTGATGACGGGCAGCATGCCGGGCATGCCCGCGTCCACGAAGGCGACGTTGGCGTTGGGCTCGGCCCCGAAGCGCGTCGAGGCGCCGGAGAAGAGCTTCGCCTTCGTCGCGACCTGGGCATGGACCTCGAGGCCGATCACCAGTTCCCAGTCGTGCTTCGCCCCGGCGATGACCTTGGGCTTCGGGGCAGGATAGGTGAGGTCGAGCATGGCGAGGGCGCTCCGCGGCTGTCGGGTTGCGGCGGTTCTAGGCAACGGCCGGGGCGCGCGCAAGGCGGCAGGGCGGTTCGCGGTTCCCTTGGCGGCGGTGGCGCGGCAGGATGGAGGACGTTCGGGCGGGGGAGAACGCGTGGGAGTGCGACGGCGGATCATCGGGGCGGCCTGGCGGGCCTTCGCGCCCTTCCTGGCAGCGGCGCTGATCCTGGTGCCGCTCGGCTGGGTGATCGAGCGGCGGGCGCTGGCGCGGCAGGCCGAGGCGGTGGTCGCGGGCGCGGGCCTCGTCTGGCAGGAGATCGCGGAAGAGCGGGTGCTGCAGGTCTTCGGCGCGGCGGGTGCCTTGCCGCCGGCGCGCCGCGCGAGCCCGCTGCGCGAGGCGGTCTGCCGCGAGGAAGGGCTGGAGATCGGCCTTGACGACGGCCTGCGCGCGACCGCGGTCCTGTGCCTGACCGGGGCGGAGGACGCGCGGCGCTACCTGGCCGTCGGGCTGGGCTGGACCGACGCCGCGCCGGTCCGGGGATGGCTGCGCCGGGGCCTCGGCGGGCGGATCGGGTGGCTCGATTCGCTGCTGGCTCCGGCCGTGCAGGGGGTGTTGCTGCACGAGGATCGCTGGCCCTGAAGGTCGGGTTCGGACAAGAAACCGGCCGGTTTGGGCAGGTTCCCGCCCATTTCGGGGGGCGCGCCGGGGGAGACGCTTGCCGGATCGGCGCCGGGCGGGCAGCGCTGCGGCAACGACAACGATGACGGAGTGGTCTGGTGACAGTGAACCGGACAGCGACGACGGGGGCCCCGGCCCCCCGGTTCTCGATCGGAACGG